>JBDTMO010000272.1:0-7299 GCA_039934235.1 bacterium
AAGCGAAGGACCGGCGGTATCAACGGGTCGGCGCAATACCCCTGTCATCCCGCAGGAGCGAGCGTAGCGAGCGAGTGTCGGGATCTACCGTACGATCCGCAAAGCAGGCCGAGGTTGGACGAATAGTAGATCCCGACATTCGCTCCGCTCATGCGGGATGACATATCACGATATAGCGTTGCCCCCATCGCTTGCATTCACCCATTCGCTTCGCTCATGCGAGATGACAGGGCCACGAACTCTTACCAGTGTTGACCAATGAGCGAACGCCAATCACGCAGGGAATTCGTAAGCCACTCGGCCATCGGCCTCGCGGGCGTAGTTGGCGGACCTTGGCTCGGTGGCGTGCCGGCTTCGTCCGCAACCAGCGACGCACGCGATGCCTATCCCGACCTCATCGTCGTAAACGCCAAGGTGTACACGATCGATCCACGTGTGCCCACTGCGGAAGCGTTTGCCATCAAGGCTGGGAAGTTCGTCGCGGTTGGAAGCACGGCCGACATCAAGGCGCTCGCTGGCAGGAGCACGCAGAGGTTCGACGCGAAGCGCATGACGATCGTGCCCGGCTTCATCGACACGCACAATCACGCGCGGGGCAACGTGCTGCTGTATCAAGTGCTCGTCGGCAATCCGTTCGAAGTCGAGTTCGTCACCATCACGAGCATCGTCGAGAAGTTGCGTGCACGCGCGCGTGAGACTCCGGCGGGCACGTGGGTGGAAGGGTATTTCTTCGACGACACGAAGCTCAAGGACAAGCGCGCGCTCAATGTGCACGACCTCGACCAGGTGTCCGCGGAGCACCCGGTTGCGGTGCATCATCGCGGGGGGCATACCTCGTTTTACAACAGCAAGGCGCTCGAACTTGCAGGCATCAGCCGCACCACGCAGAACATGCCGAGCGGCACGTACGATCGCGATGCGAGTGGTGACTTGAATGGGCGCGTCACCGACAATGCTCGCGACGTGATCGAAAGAGTCGGGCGTCGACCGAGCTTTACCGCTGAGCAAGTCGCACAGCGCGAACGCGATGGGCTGTCGCACATCTCCAGGCAGTTTGCGCGATACGGTTTGACGAGCGTTCACCACGAGGGCGGAGATCTCGCCGCATTGCAGGAGGTGCGCGCGCGCGGCGATCTCAAGCACCGTGTGAGTTACGAGGCGAGTGGACGAGTGCTCGAGTCCATGATCACCAGCGGTATCATGACCGGCTTTGGCGACGAGTGGATCAAGTTCGGTGCGACGTCAGAACACACGGTGGATGGGTCGTTTTCGGAACGGACGATGGCGCTGAGCACTCCGTATCCCGGCAGCAACTCGCCGTATCAGGGCAACATCACCGAAACGCAGGACGAGCTGAATGCCTGGGTCGAGCGTGTTCATCGCGCCGGCATTCAAGTGAACTGCCATGCCAATGGCGACGTCGCCATCGACATGTTCCTCACGGCACTGGAGCGTGCGCAGCAGGTGGCGCCGCGCGCGGGTGCGCGACCGAAGATCACGCACTGCACGCTCATCAACGACAACCTCGTGCGCCGTATCAAGGCACTTGGCGCCATTCCCGCGATGTTCACCACGTACGCGTACTACAACTCGGACAAGTTCGTGTTTTACGGCGAGGCGCTGATGAAGCGATGCATGGCGTATCGCACGTTGCTCGATGCAGGTGTTCCGGCTGCGGCTGGATCTGATTTTTCCCCTGGCCCATTTGCGCCACTCATGGGCATACAGGGAATGGTGACGCGTACCGGTTGGGACGGAAAGACGTGGGGCGCCAACCAGCGCATCAGCGTGGATGAGGCGCTTCGCGTCAACACGATCAACGGCGCCTTCGCATCACACGAAGAGGCGATCAAGGGATCGATCGTGGCGGGCAAGCTTGCGGATTACGTCGTGTTAGCCGACGACCCACACACGGTGGACAAGGAGAAGATCAAGGACATTCCGATTATCCGGACCGTAGTGGGTGGCAATACGGTGTACGAGCGCTAGCGACCGGCCAGCAATTTCTCGAACAGGTCCAGCGCGCGCGGGTCGTGGCTCTGCGACAGGAAGAAGATGGCGTCCTTCTTGAGCTTTACGCTCTTTGATTCCCGCACGACGCGGATCAGCGACGGAATGCCCTCGCCGTCCTTGCGCTGCGCGAGATAGAACAGCGCGTCTGAACGCACGGAGTTTCCACTGGCATCATCCATCGCGACGTCAGTGAGGCCCGCCGTTGCAACCGTGCTCGCCTCATGGCTGACCCAGAACAGCGATGCCTTGCGCGCTCCGTCCGACGCATCGTTCGCACGTGCGATTTCCAGCATGCGACGCCACGGTGACGGCGCGTCCACGATGGCGGCACCCATCACTGCCTGGTCTGCCGCATGGCTTGCAAGCACTGGAGCAATGCTCAGCAAGTAGCGCGAGGCTTCCGGAGCACTGATTGCGCCCAATTCGGTGTCGGCGCGCGCCGCGCGTCCACCGACAGTCACGCTCACATCCGTCACCGTCGCGCCCTGGTGCACGAGCTGCACGCGCGCGGGCGCCTCTTCGCAGAGGTACGAGTCGCCAGCGAATTGCCGGCCGATGTGCATGCCGGACTTGCGGCTTCGCGTCGTCCATCCAGCTGTGGAGTCGTCACTCACCGTGATGCTCACGCCGTTGCCGCAGACGTTGCGGCGCGTGTTGACCTCGAAGGCGACAGTTCCTCGCGCATTGGCAATGCGATTCTCGAGCGACTGCGCGCCTGCGCCCTGCGCGGCGACCGCGAAGACGAGTATGAATGTGCGCGTGCTCATGGGTTCACGATCTCCTCGAGAGCCTTGAGGGCCTTGGGGTCCTTCGACTGGCCGATGTGAAACAGCGCTTCCTTGCGAAGCTGTGGGCTGGGATCGCTCTTCGCGATGGCGATGAGCTTGTCGAGCGACGCGTCGTCGTGCCGTTGCGCGATATAGAAGATGACTTCCTTCCTGATCGCTGCGTCGGCCTTGTCGTACACGCCAACGAGCTCGGCGAGGCCTTCATTCTTTTGCTGCGCGAGAAAGAAGAGCGCGTTCTTGCGCTGCTCTCCCGTATCCTTTTGATCCGCGATGACAGACGCCAACCACCGGCTCGTCTCCGCACTGGGCCGCGACGCGATCTGGAACATGATGTCGCTGCGTAACTGGCTGTCCGACACTTTCGCATACGCCTCGCGCAGCCACGCTGCGTCGTCCGCATCATGCCCCTGCGCGATGTGGAACACGGCGTCCTTGCGCAGCGCCACCGGGACGTTGTCCGACAGCGCGAACGTCTTGATGATCTTGCGTGCGCGGTCCGACTTGTTTTGCGCCAGGGCGAACAGTGCATTCTGTCGTACGCCGCGATCGTCGCTGTGGAGCAACAGATCCTCGAGCGCCTCGATGGCCGCACCAGTCTTTGCCTGCTGGAGATGGAATACCGCGTCCGTCCGTACGTTGACATCTGGATCACTCTTGGCGACGTCGAGCAATATCTTCTCGCGCTCGCTGCCAGACTTTTGCGCCAGGATGAACAGCGCATTCTTGCGCAACGGCTTCGAACACTCATCTCGGCGCGCTAGTACGCGCTTCAACAACGGCAGTACGCGGTCGGCGTCCATCTGCTGCATTGCGTCCAACGCCGCCATCTGCACTTCCATGTCATCGCAGCTCTTTCCCGATTGGTTTGCTGCCTTGGTGACGTCCGAACGCGCGGAGGCGTCGCCGCGCTGCGCGAGCTGTCCCTTGACCTGAATCAGCAGTGCCGACGCGTCGCCGCGGGTCGCCGCCTTGGGATAGCGCTTCGCCTGCGCTTCGAGTGCGTCCTGCGCGTCGTCGAGACTACCGTTCCTGTACAGCGCAAAACCTTTCCAATAGAGCGCGTCGGGCGCGTAGTCGGAGCGCGGAAACCGTGCGACAATGGCGTCGAACAGTCTTGCCGCCGCTTCATAGTCCTTGTCGGTAAGCGCGCGACGCGCTGCGCGATACAGCGAGTCAGCGGGATCGGCGTCCGCCCACGCTGCGCGGGGCGTGGTGGCGAACGTGTGATCCGCGTGTGGTGTGGTGACTGCCTGTGCGGCCATCGTCGCCGCGAGCGAAACTGCAATGAGCATCAACTTCATGACGGTCTCCGTTCAAGCGCCGGCCGCGCGGGCCGGCAAAGTGGCGCGAATGCGTGGAATGATGTTCCCGCTTCGCATCGATTCATCGAGAAGCGTCCTGTCCAGCGACGAGTGCGATTGCGGCAGTACGGCGATCTCGGCGAGCAGGAGCTCGAGGTCTTCGAGTAGCCGTTCGACTTCGGGGGTGCGGTTGCGCGACGACCCGAGCAGTACTCGCGTCCGCACCAGCAGATCGCGACTGCGTTCCGCACGTTCGGTGTCCGTCTGGCCAGACTTCAACTCGGCGCGCACCGACGTAAGAAAGACTTCGGCGTCGGCGAGATGGTCGAGTGTGACGGCGCGCGCGTGGCTGTTGTTCCCTGCGGAGTCCGCCGTTGTGGTGCGCGCTCTTGCAGCGATGGGCGCAGGTGTGTTGGACGTGCGCGCGGTCCAGCGCCCGACGCCCACGCCGATGACCAGCGTAGCCGCGAGGCCGAGCCCGATCCAGGTTGTCGTCCGTAGTGGCCCAGCTGTCATCCTGAGCGCAGCGAAGGATCTGCTTTTCGATTTCGGCGCAATCGCCTTCGCGACGTCCGCTTCAATCGCCGACCAGATCGCGTCGGCGGGCGGCGCAACTGACGTCTTGTAATCCTTCGCGCCCTGCCGAAGGAACTCGTCGAACTTCATGTCGTCGTCATGCATTGGCCCACTCTCCTTCGAATTCATGCAGCGCCACTCTGAGTTTCGCGCGCGCCGTGGATAGCCGTGCTTTGGACGTACCGATCGGAATGCCGAGCTGTGCGCCGATTTCTTCGTGATTGAATCCTTCGATGACGTGCAGCACGAACACGAGCCGATAGATCTCCGGCAGTGCGTCGATCGCCGCATGCAGCCGGTCTTTCAGGACGACGTCTGGCTCAGCGGCCTTGTGGACGACGTCCCCTGCTTCTTCCATCTCGGCCGTCCGTGCCTGCCAACGCCTGCGCCCCTTGATGAGGTTGAGCGTTGCCGAGATGGTGATGCGGTGAATCCAGGTTGCGAACGATGCGTCTCCCCGAAATCGCCCGAGTGAGCGGAACGCGCGGATGAACGCGACCTGCGTCGCATCCTGCGCGAGTACGTCGTCGCCGGTCATGCGGCTGGCGAGGCGGTGGACCGCGCCGATGTGTGCATCGTAGAGCTGTCGTGCCGCAGCCGTGTCTCCGGCCCGCACGCGCTCGATCAGCTCAGATTCCTGCACGTGGTGGGTGGCTCCGGAAAGGGCTTCACGGAATAGACTCCACTGTGGCCGTGGCGGTTGGGTCCCGAACGAGTCGGCGTTTTGCCGTGCGGACAATTGGAGTGTACGCCGGCAGGGTGTTCCAACAGCAACAGCAACAGCAACAGCAACAGCGACAGGAACAGCAACCGCAACAGCAACTGCCGTGTCGCGGATTTCGCGGAAACGACGCGGATACTGCTCCGTTTTTTTGGTTTATCCGCGCGTTTCCGCGTGATCCGCGATAAAGCAGTTGCTGTTGCCGTTTCCAAGTGCCCGCCGCTCCACTCGCTAAGTCGGGCGACAACCGAGCCATCTTGACAAAGGGACTTTGCGACGTAAAGTGCTTGGTAACGCGAACGGTCGGGAGGGCCTCATGGAACGGTCATGGTTCAGGGAGTGGGGTTGGATCTACCGCCCCACATCAGTGCAGGGAATTGGTCTCACGCTGCTTGCCGGGATCTTTTGCACGCAGCTGTTCGTGGCGGTGGACCGGCATTCCCATTCAGGAAGCGACACGCTCTACGGAATTTTTCCCTTCGTCGTTCCGTGCCTCATGCTGCTGAATTGGGTCGCTTCAAAAACCAGCGCGTCTGGATGAACCCGCTGAGCCTCGGCGTCCTCACGGTTACGCGGAAGCAGATCGATCACGAAGCGATCGGCGCGTCAACCATTTTCGGTCCGCTCACGTTCACGAACGGCAGCACGGCGAGACGCACTCTCCGGCCGCTCGAGCGGATCCTTGCCGAGGCACTCATGATGGCGTCCCCACCTTTGCCTACAAGTCGAGCACCAGCCGAACCCCCCGGCCCATCGCGGTCAACGTTTTTGCATCGAGCTTGCCGGCGCGCTCTGTGAGTGTTGCGCGATCGATGGTGACGATCTGTGATACGTTCACCACTGAGTCCCTGGACAAGCCAGATGCGCGCGCAGGCAGGAGGACGTTGCCCGGTGCGTCGAGCAGGCGCAGGTTCGACGTGACGACCAACACGACCACCGTTCCGATGCGGCTGCGATTGAACGCATCGTTCTGCACGACCACAACGGGGCGGCGAAATCCCGGTGCCGACCCCCGTGGTTCGTCCAGGTCGACCCACCAGACATCGCCACGCTCAATCACCATGCAGTCTGCTCGATGGCGCGACGCTGGGCGCCGGAAACTGCTGGGTCTAACGAGCCTTCTTCCGTTGCGTAGACGGCGTTGAGGCGCTCAGAAATTTTCGCTGCTTTGTGCTTGGCCACGAATTCGGCAAGTGCCGCGGCGATCAAGCCACTGCGCGTGACGCCGAGTCGTCGCGCGAGCGCATCTGCCGACGAAAAAAGGTCGTCGGGAAGTGATATGGCAGTTTTCATACTAATATTATACCGCGGTATTACCCTGGAACGCCATCCCGGCGAGCCACAATGCGGTTGCCATTTGGCGAAGCGATGGCATGATGGCGCAGTTCGCCGCGGAAAGTCTTCCGAAGGGTTCTGTTGGAGGCCCGTCCAACTGAACGCTGACCTCGAGCCCCTCATCGATTGTTGCAACGAAGTACGTGCCCGTACTGTCTGAACCAGCGCGAGTCGTAACGCGCACCGTCTCACTTGCTCACGGAGAACCCGAAATGTTGACGCGACGTGAGGCACTGGGTGTGCTCGGCTCGGCTTCCGCGGCGAAGCTGTTCGCACCTGGTCGTGCAGGGCTGGGCGCGTGGATTGCCGCGCTGCAGGACGCACATCGCCGTCAGCAGGATGCCACACCACGATTGGCGCCCGGTGCCCCGACGTCGCCCGAGCGATTGGCACTCATCGAATCATTTCGGAAGGACTCCGAAGGAGTTGCCGAGCACTTCGAGGCCCGGACTTTCCAGAGTGACTGGGCGATGCCGTATCGCCTGTTCCAGCCAAAGACGACCGGACGTCTGCCGCTCGTGGTGTACCTGCATGGGAGCGGCGGTCTGGGAACCGACAACGCCAA
>JBDTMO010000273.1:0-7273 GCA_039934235.1 bacterium
GATCACTGGTCCCGGCGTGGTTGTCTTGACGAGAATTGCGCACACGGCGATGAGCGGAGACAGCACGATCATGCCGATGATGGCGCCGAACACGTCGAGCATGCGCTTGGTCACGAGTTGCCAGCCGATTAGCGCGGGGCTGCTGAGCAGCGCGATCGGCCCTTCGCCGCGACGGATGAGCGTCGGGTTGTTCATTTCCCGCAGAGGCCGCCGCCGCAGCCCGAACACTCGACAACCTGCACTCGAACCCGCGATGAGCACGTTCTGGAGCGCCGCGTCACTCAGCGGGCCCACGAGGATGATGGCATCGGCGCGTGCGCGGTCTACTTCTTCGTAGAGCGTTTGCCATCCCTCACGCCGGTCGCCCGGCCATTCGGGGTCGATCTCGTAGGCGGGTGGAGGCGGCACGCGCGTGTCGATGTGCTCTGCCAGAAAGGTGCGGAGCTGCTGGCCGACACCAACAATGAGTGTGCGCTCCTGATCCAGCCGTCGCGGATCGAACGCGCGTAGCGCCTGAAGGACCGTGTGCCGCTGCGCAACGAGCGCGCTCCAGAGCAGCGCGACGACTGCGCCGATCTGCAGAAGGGGTGCGGAGTCGAAAGGCGATAGCAACATCGTCCATCTCGGAAACACGACGCCGAGGATGAGTGCCAATGCGATGCGGTTGGATTGCGCGCCGGCGTCGGTCGTCGTGTAGGCGCGAGTCGCGGTCAGGCAGAACAGCAGGAGCGCGATGCGACGAAGGAGGGCCCCGGGATCTACCGGTATCAACCCAGTCACGAACGTCGGGTGTAGCGGGCCGAAATTCACCGGCAACTGGGCCACTGTCACGAAGATGATCGCGATCGTGAGCGCATCGGCGGAGAGGACAGCCGCGGAAAAGGCGAGTTCTCTCCGGAAGCGGCGCTGCTGCAGGCCAAGCACGCGCTCATGGCCGTCCATGCTGGCGACACCCTCCTTGAAGACCGGCCGAGAGGCCAGCGTCGCACCTGCTTGCACGGACACGCGTTATGACGTCGCTCAGGAATTCGTGAAGGATCGATTGCAAGCGAATATGTCCATGGGTGGACTAAATGACCAGATCGCTTCCAGGCGGGGCAGTAATTGGTCGGTTGTGATGCGCGCCACAGCCCAGTTTGTCCGCTTGTAGCGAGGTTGGCCTTCCTTGTATTGTAGCGCCCGTTCTGTGCGGGTCGATGCAGATTCGTGGTGCGGCGTTTTTTGCCGAGCACTTCTGGTCACTGTGGCTATTTCCTCCTTGTCCGACTCGCAGCGTTTGTCGCACGAACACGCCGCATCGCTCCTCGCTGATGGCATTCGCTATGAGCGTGGCGGCGTTGTGAGTCGTGCTCGCGAATGTTTCGAGGCGGTCACTCGTGAAGAGCATCGGCATCCGCAGGAAGCGGCGGAAGCGTGGTGGCGCCTGGCGAATCTGCATCGGCTGCAATCGTCGTGGGATGATGCGCTCTCGGCGACAAGCAAGTCCGTGGAAATCGCGCATGCGCATGGGTTCGCGAACACGGAGGCCGATGCGCTCAACATCGAGGGCGCCGTGTGGTATATCCGCGCGGACTTGAACAAGGCGCGCGCACTATATACGCGCATGCTCGATCTCGCGAACACACCGGCGACTCGCGGCAAGGCGCTGCAGAACCTCGGAGGGGTAGCGGGTGACGAGGGCGATCTCGATACCGCGGAGCGATTGTTCGTTGAATCGCGGGAGGCATATCGTGCGGCCGGTGATGCGCGCGGAGAGGCGAATTCACTGCTGAACATCGGGCATCTGCAACTAAATCGTGGTTTGCTGCAGATTGCGAGCGAGACCCTTGATGACGCGGTAGCAGCAGCGAGGCAGACCGGCGATCTCGAGATGCACGCTGCAGCAATGTTGACTCACGGCATGGCGCTCAGCGCGCTCGGGCAGGGCGATGAAGCAGAGGAGCGCATTACGACTGCGTATGGCCAATTCACGATTGCGGACATTCCGGTGGAGCGGGTACGGTGCCTTATGCAACTTGCCACACTCGCTGCACGGCGAAATGAGATAAGCGCTGCACGAGTCTGCCTCTCTCATGCGCGTGCGGTTGCGAGCTCAGCGGGGCTTCCGCGCGAGCTTCGTCTTATCGACGAACAGACAGCGCAGTTGGGTGCAGACGGCAGCTGAAAAAAACTGTGATGAAATCCAGCAAGGCGTGACCGTGGTCACAGACACCGAGTCCGTCACTGGCACAGCTTTGGCACTGGTCCGTCTTGAAACGCTGCGAAGACTGGCAACGACAGCCATTCTTGCGTTAGAGGCGTTGGTTTGAACCGAGGTTCGTCATGCGTGTTCGTGTCTTACTCGCCATTACCGCCACGCTAGCGCTAGCCGCGTGCGGTGAATCGGCATCCACTGCGCCACAGGGTTTACGTCCTGGCGCGCGCTCCGCCGACGAGGGTCTTTTGTGTCGGTCTGGTTATCACGTCGCGACACGAGCCGACGGTACGGAGTACTGCGAGCAGGATGCGACTGAGCAGATGATGGCACACCCCATCATTTTTGATCCGAGCGGCAACTGACGTAGCAAATTCTAGATCATGAAGGCCGGCTCACAGCGAGCCGGCTTTTTTGTCGTCGCGCACTCTCTGTTTCGAGGGACTTGCGTTCAGCACGAGGCCGCGCCTACTTCGACGTCTGTCGCTCACCCGCCCGGAGTACATTCGCTCGTGACTCGCACTCTCCTTCGCGCCGCCATTCTCGCCATGGTCGCGGCCCCGCTGGCCGCCCAGCGGATGACGCCTGCTCCCGCCAACGACACACGCCCCAGCATTCCGGTCAACTCCGGAAAGCTGACCGCGCCAGAGCTCCTCGACACTGCTGCGCTGAACACGCTCAAGTGGCGCGAGGTTGGTCCATTCCGTGGCGGACGATCTGTCGCCGTCGCAGGCTCTCAAGCGCGACCGAACGAGTACTACATGGGCACCACCGGCGGTGGCGTGTTCAAGAGCCTCGATGGCGGGCAGTCGTGGGCGGCGATCACTGACAAATACTTCGGCGGAACCATCGGCGCCGTTGCGGTCTCCGCGTCCAATCCAGACGTCGTGTACGTCGGCGGGGGTGAATACGCGCTGCGCGGCAACGTCTCGCACGGCGACGGCGTGTGGAAGTCCACCGACGCCGGAAAGACATGGACGTCGCTCGGCCTCAAGGCAACGCGGCAAATCTCGCGCGTGCGAATCCATCCGACCAATCCGGACATCGTCTACGTCGCGGCTCAGGGCAACGTATGGGCGCCCACACCAGATCGCGGCGTTTACCGCAGCAAGGATGGCGGCAAGAACTGGAGCAAGGTCTTCTTCCGCAACGATTCCACCGGCGCGTCGGATCTCGCGTTCGATCCCTCCAATCCGAACGTGTTGTATGCCGCATTCTGGCAGGCTGGACGCACGCCCTGGATGCTCAACTCCGGCGGCACTGGCAGCGGCGTCTTCAAGTCGACGGACGGTGGCGACACCTGGAAGGACATCAGTCACAATCCCGGAATGCCTGCGGGGATATTCGGGAACATCGGGCTCACCGTGTCGGCCGCAAATCCCAATCGCGTCTTTGCCATCATCGAGGCGGACTCCGGTGGCGTTTACCGCTCCGATGACGCAGGCGCCTCATGGACGCGAACGAACGCTGATCGCGCACTGCGCCAGCGCGCCTGGTACTACTCGAAGATTCACGCCGATCCGAAGGACACGAACGTCGTTTACGTGAACAACGTGAACTTCAGCAAGTCCACGGACGGTGGAAAGACATTCCGGCCGGTGCGCGGCATTCCGCATGGCGACTCGCACGACTTCTGGATTGCGCCGAACGACAACAAGCGCATGATCGAAGGAGATGATGGCGGCGCCAGCGTATCCACGGACGCAGGCCGCACATGGAGTGACGAAGACTTCGCGACCGCGCAGTTCTATCACGTCATCACGACGAATCACTTTCCCTATCAGATCTGCGGCGCGCAGCAGGACAACAGCACGCTGTGTGGGCCGAGTCGTAAGGCTGGCGGCATCGATGTGCGTGACTGGGTGGAAGCGGGTGGAGGTGAGTCGGGCTTCATCGCTTCGCGTTCCGATGATCCGGACGTTGTCTATGCCGGCAGCTACGGCGCACTGCTTACGCGCAAGGACCTGCGCACTGGCCTCACCCGCAACATCAATCCATGGCCCGACAACCCGATGGGACACTCGGCCATCGACCTGAAGTATCGTTTCCAGTGGACGTATCCGATCGTGCTGTCGCCGTTCAGTCCAAACGTGCTCTACGCGACGTCGAACTACGTGCACCGAACGACGAATGACGGTCAGAGCTGGGACGTCATTTCACCCGATCTCACGCGCCACGACCCCAAGACACTCGGCCCGTCGGGCGGTCCGCTCACGAAAGATCAAACGTCGGTGGAGTACTACGCGGTCATCTTCGCGTTCGCCGAATCGCCGAAGCAGAAAGGCGTGTTGTGGGCGGGCAGCGATGATGGGCTCGTGCATGTGTCGCGCGACAACGGCAAGACGTGGCAGAATGTCACGCCGAAAGACATGGCCGTTTTTACACGCGTGTCGCTCATCGAGCCGTCGCACTTCGCGGGCGGAACCGCGTACGTCGCTGCAAATCGGTTTCAGCTGAATGACGACAAGCCGTATCTCTGGAAGACGACAAACTATGGCGCGTCGTGGACGCGAATCGACGCCGGCATCGACCCAACGGAGTTTACGCGCGCCATTCGAGAAGACGACGAGAAGCAGGGTCTGCTTTACGTCGGGACGGAGCGCGGCGTGTGGTTCTCGCACGATGATGGGACCAGCTGGCAGCGGCTGCAACTGAACCTTCCGCCCGTGCCGGTCCACGATATCGCGGTGCGCGACGGTGATCTCATTGCCGCCACGCATGGTCGCAGCTTCTGGGTGATCGACGACATTTCGCCGCTGCGCCAGATGACGTCGACGCTCACTTCGGAAGACGCGCATCTCTTCAAGCCGCGCGATGCGTATCGCGTGAGCTTTGCCGGCGGTCGCGGAGGTGGTGGCGGCGGTGGTGGTGGTGGCGCCGCCGGTGCGGCAGCGGGACCTCCGGTGCATCCAGTGGCCGCGAGTCCAGCGGGCGGGCCGGTCGTCAACTACTGGCTCAAGCGCGCCAATCGCGAAGTCGTGCTCGAGTTCATGGATGCGAAGGGCAAGTTGATCAAGAGCTTCACAAGCAAGCAGGACTCGGTGACCGCCGCAGATTCAGTCACGCGCGCCGCGCGCACCCGTACGCGCGTGGACTCGCTCGTGAAGACAGGCATCTCCGCCGATAGCGCCGACCGCCTCGTACGTCGTCCGGCGGCTGACGCGGGAGCCGCGCCTGCGCCTGATGAAGACGGACCCATTCGCACGCCCCCTCCACCGCGGGTATCCAACAAGGCGGGCATCAATGCCTTCAATTGGAACATGCGGTATCCGGATGCATCGACATTCGAAGGGTTGATCATGTGGGCCGCTGGCACGCAGGGCCCAACGGCGCCACCCGGCACTTATCAGGTGCGCATGGTGGTGGACGGCAAACCGGTGGCGACGCAGACCTTCGTGCTCAAGAAGGATCCACGCACGAAGGCGACGCCCGCCGATCTCGCCGCGCAGTTTGCCTTCCTCGTGAATGTGCGCGATCGCACGACGGCCGCCCACGACGCTGTAAAGACGATCCGTTGGGTGAAGTCGCAGCTCGACGATCGCGAAAAGAAGCTCACGGGCGCAGCGCTCGCGGAGTTCAAGCCGGTCGCGGCGGCACTGCGTGCTGACCTCTCCGTCGTGGAAGATTCCATCTACCAGACGAAGAATCGCAGCGGACAGGATCCGCTCAACTATCCGATTCGCTTGAACAACAAGATCGCCGCATTGGCTGGCGTGGCCGGGAGTGCCGAGGCCGTTCCGACACGGCAGACCACGGATGTCTACAGCGGCTTGTCGAAACAGCTCGACGGCGAGCTCACGAAAATGAAGAAGACACTCGAGTCGCGCTTGCCGGCAGTGAACTCGACGCTGCGTAAAGCGGGACTACCAGAGATCGTGCCCCGACCCGCGGACGTTCCTGCGCCGCCAGGTACCATTAGTGACGAGGACGTCGAACCTTAGGTGATGCCGGAAGCCAGGCCCATCCCCATCGTGTGATAGCCCTTATCCACGTACAGCGTCGTTCCCGTGATTCCCGATGCGAGCGGTGAACACAGGAAGGCAGTTGCCGAGCCCACTTCCGACGCCTCCAGGTCTTGGGGCAACGGAGCGTTCTCCTTTACGTACGCCACCATTTTCTCGATGATCCCGATTGCCGATGCCGCTCTGGACGCATAGGGGCCGGCGGAAACTGTGTTTACGCGAACGCCCCACTTGCGGCCCGCCTCGAAGGCAAGTAGCCGAGTGTCGCTTTCGAGCGCGGCTTTAGCGCTCGACATGCCTCCGCCATAGCCCGGGATCACTCGCTCGCTTGCCATGTACGTGAGCGACGCGAACGCGCCGCCTTGCCGCATGAGCGGCCCGAACCGCGACACCATGCTCACCAGGGAATACGAACTCGCACTGATCGCGGCGAGATAGCCGTTACGGCTCGTCTCGAGCAGGGGCTTCTTCACCTCGGGGCCGTTCGCGAGCGCGTGGACCACGATGTCGAGCGGCTGTTCACCAAAGTCTGCGACGAGTTGCGTGGCCAGCCCGTGGATCGAGCAATCGCCGACATCCTTGTAACGCTTGCTGGTGCGCAATTCCTCTGGCATCGCATCGATGGTGTCGAACACTGCATCTAACGGATAGATCTTCTCGAACGTGAGCAGTGAGCCATCACGCATGGAGCGCGACTCATCCATCTTGCCGCGCTCCAGCAGGTTCATGAAAATCGTAAGCGCCGGAGGCCAGGTCCCCACGCACACGCTGGCTCCGGCCTCGGCGAGCGCCTTGGCAATGGCGAATCCAAAGCCGCCATCGTCAGCTACTCCGGCAACGAGTGCGCGGCGTCCAGTCAGGTCGATGTTGAGCATTCCTTCAGTATGACACGGGAGCCCGGCCGAACCAAGGGGGGGACGTAAGGACGGGTGTGGTAAATCAATTGCAGGAGGGCCTCGTAAGGAATCGGCCAGCCCCTCTAACACGGAGATGCGTATGGCGACGCTCCTGTACGTGGATGACGAGGAAGCCATTGGCCGGCTCGTGTCACGCTTCTTTACCCGACGCGGAGATCGCGTACTGCTCGCGAACTCGGTCACTGAGGCCAAGGCAATCC
>JBDTMO010000274.1:0-7258 GCA_039934235.1 bacterium
GAATAGCAGATCCCGACATTCGCTCCGCTCATGCGGGATGACATATCACGATAGCGTTGCTTCCAATGACATGCATGACGTCCCGCAAACTCAGAATTGCCCTCTCCATCGTAGCAGTCGTGATGGCTCCGCCAGCGCGAGCGCAACGCACTCCGGCCGCGCCTGCGTGGCCGACGATCTCGCCCGAGATGCGACCATGGACGCGCTGGTGGTGGCAGGGCAGTGCGGTGAACAAGGCAGACCTCACCACCAATCTCGATCAGTATCGCCAAGCGGGACTCGGCGGCGTGGAGCTGACGCCCATCTACGGCGTGAAGGGCGCCGAGCAGGAGAACATCGCGTATCTGTCCCCGCGCTGGGTCGAAATGCTGGAACACACTCTCACCGAGTCACGCCGGCTTGGCCTTGGTGTCGATATCTCGAACGGGACTGGTTGGCCCTTTGGCGGACCAACGGTCGGCGAGGAGCACGCGGCAAAATATGTCGCGCGAAAGACATACGCGCTGCGCAGCGGCGAGCGACTCGCCGACACGATCGCCTTCACACAGGCGCCGCTCGTGCGAGCCGTCACCGGGCAAGTGCCGATCTCGAGCCTCAAGGATCCGATCGCCACAACGCCGAACCTGCAGGCACTCGCGATCGATCAGGTGCGTTTCCCCAAGGCATTGCCCTTACAGACACTGATGGCGTATTCGACCGCGGGCACTGTCGTCGATCTTACGTCGCGCGTCGGACGCACCGGTGTGCTCGACTGGACCGCGCCCGAAGGACAGTGGACGCTGTATGCCGTCTTCCAGGGATGGCACGGCAAGCAAGTCGAACGCGCCGCGCCCGGCGGTGAAGGAAATGTCATCGATCACTTTGCGACACAACCGATTACGCGGTATCTCGCGCGCTTCGATCGAGCATTCGCGGGCCGCAACGTGGGCGGCGTCCGGGCATTCTTCAACGATTCATACGAGGTGGACGACGCGAGTGGGCAGGGCGACTGGACTCCGCGAATGTTCGATGAGTTTCGCGCGCGTCGAGGCTACGATCTTCGTCAGCAACTGCCGGCACTGTTCGACAGCGGAACGGCAGATACGGCGCGTCGTGTGCTGTCCGACTATCGGCAGACCATCTCTGACTTGATGCTCGATGGCTTTACGCGCACGTGGGCCGATTGGGCACACCGGCGGCACGGCGTCATCCGCAATCAGGCGCACGGATCGCCTGCGAATATTCTCGATCTCTACGCAGCGTCAGACATTCCCGAAACCGAAGGCACCGAACTCACGCGCATCAAGTTCGCTACCTCCGCTGCGCATGTGACCGGAAAACGCCTCGCGTCGGCAGAAGCCGCGACGTGGCTTGGCGAACACTTCCTCTCGCGGCTGTCCGACGTGCGTGCTGTGCTCGACGACTTGTTTCTCGGCGGCGTCAACCATGTGTTCTACCATGGCACCGCGTACTCGCCAGCATCCGAGCCGTGGCCCGGTCGCTTGTTTTACGCCGCGGTCGAGTTCAATCCGCGCAATTCATGGTGGCGGGATTTCAGCGAGCTGAATGCCTACGCGACTCGCGTGCAATCGTTCATGCAGTCGGGCGCCCCGGACAACGACGTGCTGCTGTACTTTCCCATCTTCGATCGGTTCGCCGAACGACCGCGGCCGAATCGCGGTCGCGCTGCGGCGCCCACGACGTTGGCACCTCCGGCCACCGGCGCGCAGGGCCAGATGAGCGCCCTGCTCGAGCATTTCGATGCGATTCCTGCAACGGATAGTTCTGCATTCCGTCTTGCCGCGGACAGCATGTTGGCTCGCGGGTATTCGTTCGACTATGTCTCCGACCGCCAGCTCGGGAATGTCCGAGTGCGAAACACACGACTCCTTACGGGCGACGCCCGCTATCGCACGGTGCTGGTGCCGGCGGCGCACTACGTACCGAGTGCAACAGTCGAGAAGCTCGCAACACTCGCGCGCGAAGGCGCCACCATCGCGTTTTACAGGGGCCTGCCGTCCGACGTACCTGGCCTGAGTCATCTCGCGCAACAACGCGCGACGCTGCACACGATTACCGCGTCGTGGCACTTCTCACCGGTGGCGGGGAGCAACACCGTGCAGCGCGCCGTCGTCGGAAAAGGGGTTGTGCTCCTTGGCGACGACATCGACGCGCTGCTCACGGTCGCAGGTGCGCGTCGCGAAACGGCGACCGACGCGGGCCTCAAGCTCATCAGGCGGCGCGAGCGCAATGGCACGACGTTCTTCATCGTCAACGCCGGCACGAAATCCGTCGACGGATGGGTGCCACTCTCGGCCACCGCGCGCTCCGCCGCAGTGTACGCGCCCATGCATGCGGCGAGCGGCATGGGTCGCCTCCGTCGCACGGCGAGTGGATCGGAGGTGTATCTCCAATTTCCCGTCGGAGCATCGCGCATCGTTCGGACGTTCGACACAGAGGTGAACGGCGCGCCATGGCCGTATGTCGAGCCGGCGGGAACCGCAGTTGCACTGAATGCAACCTGGACGTTGAACTTCGCGGCCGGCGGCCCGATGCTCCCCGCAGAAGTCCGCAACGCGCCGCTCGGCTCGTGGACCGATCTTGCGGGTGAAGACGTCAAGAATTTCTCGGGCACCGCTCGCTACATCACGGAGTTCGCGTGACCCGCGGCCAGCAATGGCGTGACATCGTGGCGCCTCGACCTCGGCGTCGTGCACGAAAGCGCGCGCGTGACGCTCAACGGCAAGGATCTGGGTACCTACATCGGACCATGGTTCCGCGTGGACATTCCGGGCGACATCATGCGAGACAGCAACACGCTGGAAGTCTCAGTCTCCAACCTCATGGCAAACCGCATCGCCGATCTCGATCGGCGCGGCGTGATCTGGAAAAAGTTCTACAACACGAATTTCCCTGCTCGTCTCGGAGCCAACCGCGGGCCAGATGGCATGTTCAGCGCGGCAAAGTGGACGCCGCTTCCCTCAGGCTTGTCCGGTCCGGTCACACTCACGCCGATGCGCAGCAAATGAATCATCGCTTTCGCCTTCTCGCGTGTCTTCTCAGCGGCTTGACATCGCCGCATGCGCGCGCGGGCAATGACGTCCCCACCGACTGGATTGATCCTGATACCGGTCATCGCGTTATTCGGCTTTCCGTCGAAGCTGGAAGCCAGACGCTGTACTTCCACGACAACGCGTACTCGCCTCAAGGCGACAGGTTCGTCTTCAGCAGCCCAAGCGGGATCATGTCCCTCGATCTCACGTCGCTGGGAAAGCAGCCGCCCAGGGCCGAGCTCGCGGTGCCGCAGGCTGCCGGAGCGTACGTGGCGCGCCGCTCGCGAGAGGTCTATTTCACACGTCGTGTGGCGCGTGGCGCAGCCGGCAGCGGCGAGGTGTTCGCGTACAGTTTCGACACGAAGCAAACGAGGAAGGTCGCGAATGCGACGCGCACCCTGATCAATGCCGATGAGACCTACACGGTTACCACGATCAATGCCGAAGATCCAACTGGACGAGTGTCGCGGCCCGCAGTGCGTCAGCCACGCCCGCAACTCGAGCGAATGTTCCCGGGCAGGAAGCTCGAGGAGTTAACGCCGGAGCAGCAATACGCGGTGACCAAGGAAGAGGGACTCGCGCGTCGCGCCGTCAACCCCGACGGCATGGCGTTCGTCTTCACCAACCTCAAAACCGGCGAGGCAAAAACGCTCGGCTACGCATACGCCTGGCTCAATCATATGCAGTTCTCGCCCACCGACCCGAACCTGCTGCTGTACTGCCACGAAGGCACGTGGCACGAGGTGGATCGCATCTGGACCATTCGCACCGACGGCACGGAGAACACGCTTCGTCACGCGCGCACGATGGGCATGGAGATCGCTGGCCACGAATTCTGGAGCTTCGATGGCAGCACGATCTGGTTCGATCTCCAGACGCCTCGAAGTCAGGTGTTCTGGATCGCTGGCGTAAACGTCGCGTCAGGCAAGGAGACCCGATACGCCGTCGATCGCGATGCCTGGTCGGTGCATTACAACGTCTCGCGCGATAACACGCTTTTCATGGGCGACGGTGGTGACGAAACCCAGGTTGCCTTCTCGCAAAACGGGAGGTGGATCAACCTCTTTGCGGTGCAGCCCGACGGGACGCTGAAGCGTGAAAAGCTCGTCAACATGGGCCACCACAATTACGTCACCGGTCGCGGCGGTGTCGAACCCAACGGGTCCATCACGCCAGACAAGAAGTGGGTGATCTTCACCGGCAACTTTCATGGCGAACGCCACGTGTACGCGGTGGAAGTCGCCAAGGCGCATTGACGCAGGAACGAACCGCGGCAAGGCGAGCGTCGCGGGCGGCCTCGGTGCTCATGTCATCAGATCACGTCTTGTGACAACGCGAAGCAAATTGTACACTTTAGGGACAATACTGAACAGAGTGCTGTAAACAGAACAAAGGTGCACGAACCCGCGCACCCTACGCGACGAGCGGCGTGGCTGTCCAATCCGCCACGGTCCCGTTCGCCCACAGTTCCCCGCCCGTATCTGATTCGGTCTCATGGCCCCCTCGACAATCGCGCTGTCGGACGTTCAGCAAGACTCGGTAATCGAGCGTGAGCACGACCGGGACTTTACGGAGTTCTCGGTACGAGCGGAGCGCGACGGACTCAGCGCAGACGCACTTGTCGAGGCCGTCCTCGAATTCCAGGTGGCGCTCCCAAGCTGGGCGTTCGCCACCGGAGGCACCCGGTTCGGGCGCTTTCCGGGATTGGGCGAGCCACGCACGTTGCGCGAGAAAATGGAAGACGCAGCGCTCGTCCACCGCCTCACCGGCGCGGCGCCACGTGTCTCCCTCCATATCCCCTGGGACGAGCCAACGGATATCGACGGCGTGAAGGCCGACGCGCAACGCCTTGGACTCGGCTTCGACGCCGTGAATTCCAACACCTTTCAGGACCAACCTGGCCAGGCGTTGAGCTACAAGTTCGGATCCTTCAGCAATCCCAGCGCGGCGGTTCGGCGCCAGGCGATCGAGCACCACAAGCACGTCATCGAGATCGGCAAGGCGCTCGGTGCAGACGCAATCACCGTGTGGCTCGCGGACGGCTCCAACTATCCGGGCCAGATGTCGCTTCGCGGAAGCTTCGAGCGTGTTCGCGAATGCCTCCACGAAGTTTACGCGGCAATGCCGGAGCACTGGCGCCTCTTTACGGAACACAAGCCGTACGAGCCCGCGTTCTACGCCACCGTCGTGCAGGATTGGGGCTCCTCGCTCCTCCTCGCTCAATCACTCGGTGCGCGTGCGCAGTGCCTCGTCGATCTTGGGCATCACCTGCCAAACACCAATGTCGAGCTGGTCGTCGCACGGCTACTCGGAGCAGAAAAGCTCGGCGGTTTTCATTTCAACGACTCGAAGTACGGCGACGACGATCTCACTGCCGGCTCGATCAAGCCGTATGCGCTCTTCCTGATCTTTCATGAACTCGTGCTCGCACAGCGCGAGCGCCTGCCAGGATTCAACCCGGCGTACATGATCGACCAGAGTCACAATCTCAAGGATCCCATCGAAGCACTGTTGCAAACGGTGGATCAATTGCAGCAGGCGTACGCCAAGGCGTGTCTCGTCGCCTCGGAGACCCTCGTTGCGCATCAGGAATCGGGCGACGTCATGATGGCAGAGCGCACGCTCAAGCGCGCATTCGAGACTGACGTTCGGCCGCTCGTCGCTGAAGCACGCCGGCGACGTGGCGGAGCACTCGACCCCGTCGCCGCCTTTCGCGCGTCGGGCTACCGGAACCAGAAAGCAATAGAGCGGCCGGCTAACGCGCGGTCAGATGTCCCGACGCATCTGTGACTCCGTCTAACGCGGGGAGCCATCTCGCAATTGATCTGGGAGCGTCCAGCGGCCGCGCCGTCATCGGCACGCTCGATGGTGCGGTCATGCGGATGGAAGAGATCGGTCGCTTCCGGACGCCACTGCTCGAGCGCGACGGCCATCTGTTTTGGGACGTCGACTCCATGTGGGCCGACGTGCAGGCCGCTGTGGCAACCGCGTTCGCGTCCGGACGCCCACTGCGATCGATATCGGTTGACTCGTGGGCCGTAGACTACGTCCCACTCGACGCAGACGGCAAACGACTGAGACTTGCGTATTCGTACCGCGATCTGCGCACCGCGGGACGACTCGAGACGGCGATTCGCCTCGCAGGCGGTGCGGACGCGCTGTACGATCGCACCGGAATTCAATTCCTTCCGTTCAATACGATGCCGCAGATCGTGGCCGACCTTGAAGACGAACCCGACGTCGTGCGCGTGACACAAGTGCGACTGCTCATTGCGGAGTACTTCCTGTACCTGCTGTCGGGCATGAAGGTCGCCGAAGCGACCATGGCGAGCACAACACAGCTCGTCGACGCGCGCACGGGTGATTGGTCGGCGAGTCTGCTCGCCGCGATTGGCGACGACGTGCATCGGTGGCCGCCAATCGTACCATGCGGAACGGTCCTCGGGCCACTACTGCCGGAACTGGTACCCCGCGGTGTAACCGAACCACCAGTGGTGATCGCCACCTGTGCGCACGATACGGCCGCGGCGGTCGCCGCGGTCCCCACTGTTGGCCATCACGCGTGGGCGTTCATCAGCTCGGGCACGTGGTCGCTCGTAGGCGCGGAGTTGGCCGCGCCAGTGCTGACGCGCGAGGCACGTCTGGCGGGCTTCACCAACGAAGCAGGAATCGACGGTACCGTGCGGTTCCTCACCAATCGCGCTGGCATGTGGGCGCTGGAGGAATGTCGTCGTGAGTGGCAGGAGCAGGGCACGACGTATTCGCACGCCGGTCTGCTGAACGCGGCCATCGCCGCACGAGCGATGGGTGGTACCATCGATCTCAATGCGCCTCTGTTCGTCGCGCGTGGAGACATGATTGGACGGATTGCCAGCGCGTGTCGCGATGCCGGCGTACAGGTGCCCACAGCGCACGGCGAGACGGCGCGACTCATTCTCGAGAGCCTTGCCGCGAGTCACGCCGAGGCGCTCGATCAACTGCAGTCAGTGAGTGGGTTGCAGATCGACGACGTGCATATCGTCGGCGGTGGGGCGTTGAATGACTTTCTGAACCAGCTCACGGCAGATCGCTCCGGCCGACGCATCCTGGCTGGACCGGAAGAGGCAACGGTACTCGGCAACCTGCTCGTCCAGGCGCGCACGCTTGGCTGTTTACCACAAGGCGTCGCAGTTCGTGACGCTGCTCGCAGTTCTACGTCTGTTCGCGAATTCAAAGCTTGTCGCCCT
>JBDTMO010000275.1:0-7249 GCA_039934235.1 bacterium
GCTGTATCCAGGAGCCACTACGAACGATCCGGCCACTCCGCCCGCACCGTTAGCCGAAGTTACGGTAAGAATGACAGCGACTGGCAGCGCGCATGGTGGAATAATGCATTCGCCACTGCCGCATGCGATGGTGATCGGCGCGACGAGGTAGCTGATGTGTTTCAGTCGGCGTGGCACGAGGCGGGAGGGCTGAATGGTCGTGAGCCAAACTCCACGCACGGACTGCCCGTCACAACATTGTCGAGTTGTCATCCTGAGTGAGCGCAGCGAGTCCATGTCATCCTGAGCGAGCGGAGCGAATCCATGTCATCCTTCGCTTGCTCAGGATGACAGAAAGTCACACCCATCGATAGTTTTCGGCATGGACGAGTTCTTGGAAACGCTTGCCGACGTCACCACGCCTTCCGCCGCAAAAGAGGAAGCGTTGGTCGCGTGGCTACAGACACAACGTCGCGTCGCGATTGGCTACAGCGGCGGCGTCGACTCCGCGTACCTCGCCGTCGTCGCACGGCGCACACTCGGCGCCGACAACACGCTCGCCATCATTGGTCGCAGCGCATCCTATCCCGCCGAACAGTGGGCCACCGCGCGACACGTCGCCGAGTCGTTCGGCATTGCGGTGGTGGAGCTCGACACTGATGAGCTGAACGATCCGCGCTACGCCGCGAACCCGTCCAACCGCTGCTATTTCTGTAAGACGGAACTCTGGTCGAAGCTCGTTCCGCTCGCCCATTCGCGCGGCTTTCACCGCGTCGTTGACGGAACGAACGCCGATGACCTCGGCGACTACCGGCCTGGCGCGCAGGCAGCACGCGAGCATGCGGTCGCAAGTCCGCTCGCCGAACTCGGCTTTGCCAAGCTCGAGATCCGCGAGTGCTCGCGCGCCCTCGGCATCCCGACGTGGTCGCAGCCGTCGTCGCCATGTCTGTCCTCAAGGCTACCATATGGAACGAGCGTGACGCCGCACCGGTTAGGACAGGTCGAGCGTGCGGAGCGAGCCCTGCGCGAGTTGGGCATCGCGGGCGATTTGCGTGTGCGCTATCACGACGACCTCGCGCGCGTCGAGCTGTCGCGCGATGCACTCGCTAACTGGATGCAACCAGTAAAGCTCGCCGAATTGCGTGCTGCGGTGCAGGGCGCAGGCTTTGCGCGCGTCGCGCTCGACCTCCGCGGCTTTCGCTCGGGGTCGCTCAACGTGTTACATGGCGTGACGGCCGCATGAGCATTCGACGCGAAACGCCCGGCGGCCAGCCGGAACTCGAGGGCGCATTGGCCGAACGTGGGCTTGTCGTTCGAGTGGAGTCGCGTGCGGGGCTCGCGGTGTTCATTGCCGACGAAGCGACAGTCGCCGCCCTCGGCGACGCCGAACTCCGTCGTGCGGCGTTGGCGTTGGCGAAGGAACATGGTTTCTCGCACGTGGCCATTGAGCTTCGGAGCGAGCCCCCGACGGGATCGCGCTCCAATGCGTCTGTTCCTCGCCCTTGAGCTCGCGACGGAATTGATCGACGCGCTCGAGCTGGCCATCGCGCCGCTCCGCGCTGAAGCTCCGGAAATCGCCTGGGTCGCGCCCCAAAAGCGCCACCTGACGCTCAAGTTTCTTGGAGACGTCGACGAAGCGCAGCTCGCGCCTGTGGTCGCGATGACCGACGATCTGGCGCGTGTGCACCGTCCCTTCTCGATGCAGATTGGCGGCCATGGGGCATTCCCGAACTTTCGTCGGGCACGCGTCGTATGGATCGGGGTAGAACGCGAGGCGCGACTGGAGCTGTTGCATCACGACCTCGAAATCGCGGGCGAACTGGCAGGCGTCGAGATCGAGGGGCGCGCATTTCGCCCACACGTTACGCTGGCGCGGGTGCGGGTGCCGCTCGCATACGAGCGCGCACGACGTCTCGCACGTGCGGCGCGGAAGATAGACTTCTCGGCCACGCAGCACATCGGGGAGATCACATTGTTTGAGAGCACGCTCGGACAGGCCGGTGCACCGTACCGACGCCTGCACGCGGCACCACTGGGAGGATGCTGACCGATGGGATGTATCGCGCGTTTAGGATGTCTCGTGGTGTTGGCGATTCTCGCCGTCGGTGCGTGGTTCACGCGCGACCGCTGGATGTCGAAGGTCACGGGCAAGGCGCCAGTCGTCGCCACCGCACCAGTGTGGCAGCCGCTCACGCCTGAGGCGGGCGCGAAAGGAAAGCGTACAATCGATGCCCTCCAGTCGCCCAGCGGCCCGGTGTTCGCGAATCTCTCGGCAAGCGAAATCGCGTCGTACGTGTTCCAGACCGTCGGCCACGCGTTGCCAACGTCGTCCGATAGCGTCGAAGCCGCGGTCATTGGCGACGCGCTGTATGTGCGCGCCATCGTCCCGATGAAGGATCTTGCGGGTGCCGGGGTGTTGGGTCCCCTTGGCAGCCTGCTGAATGCGCGCGAAAAGATTACGATCGGCGGCGGCTTCCATGTTGTTCGGCCGGGCCTCAGCGAGTTCCAGGTGCGTGAGGTAAAGTTGCGTGACTTCAAGCTGCCCACCGGCGCAATCCCGCAATTGCTGAAGCAGATTTCCAAGGGCAACCGTCCCGAGGGCATCGCTGCCGACGCGTTGCCCGTGCCCACGCCAAAGACGCTGGCCGACGTACGTATCGCGAACAACAAGGTCACGTTGTACAAGACGACACCGGGCCAGAAACCATGATTCGCAAAATCCTGATCGTCGACGACGAGCAGGGAATCCGCGCCGCACTCGGCCAGCTCCTCGAGTTCGAGGGCTACGAGGTGCGCACGGCGGCAAACGCCGTGGACGGATTGTCGGAGTACGCACGCTTCCGTCCGCATCTCGTCTTCATGGACGTGAAGATGGCCGGAATCGATGGGCTCGAAGCGCTGCGCAAGCTGCGGGAGCTGGACGCCGCTGCGGTTGTCGTGATGATCAGCGGTCACGCCACGATTCAGACCGCCGTCGAAGCGACGCAGCACGGCGCATACGACATTCTCGAGAAGCCGCTCGACACGGATCGCATCCTGGTCACGCTGCGGAATGCGCTGTCGCACCTCGATCTCCAGGAGGAGAACGAGCGTCTCCGCGATACCGTGCATTCCCGCTTCGAGATTGTTGGGCAGTCATACGCAATTCGCTCGGTCACCGACAAGATCGCCCTCGTCGCCAAGACGCCAGCGCGCGTGCTCATCACTGGAGAGAACGGCACGGGTAAGGAGCTCGTCGCGCGAGCCGTGCATGCGCAGTCGGCGCGCGCGAAGGGGCCATTCATCGAAGTGAACTGTGCCGCCATTCCGAGTGAGCTCATCGAGAGCGAGCTGTTTGGGCACATCAAGGGTTCGTTCACCGGCGCCGTCGCCGACCGCGCGGGCAAGTTCGAGCAAGCGGACAAGGGCACGCTCTTTCTCGACGAAATTGGCGACATGAGTCTTGCCGCGCAGGCCAAGGTGCTGCGCGTGCTTCAGGATGGCGTCGTCACGCGCATTGGCGGGGCCAAGCCCGTGAAGGTCGACGTGCGCGTTCTCGCCGCCACGAACAAGGTCGTCGAGGAGGAGATTGCCGCGGGTCGCTTTCGCGAGGATCTCTACTATCGGCTCAACGTGGTGCCCATTCACGTGCCGTCGCTTCGCGAACGTCGCGAAGACATCCCGTCGCTGATTGGGCATTTCGTCTCGCAACTCACGGGTCCAGGTGGCCTTGCGGCGAAGGCCATGGGTGATGACGCAGTGGCGCGGCTGCAACATCGCGACTGGCCCGGCAACGTGCGTGAACTGCGCAACACGATCGAGCGCCTGCTCATCTTGTCCAGTGGCCCGCGCGTCAACGCAGATGATGTCGAACGGCTGGTTGGTCGTCGTGCGGATACGGCGGAAGGGGGACTTGGCTCGCTCCTCGACGTACCGACGTTCGATGAGTTCAAGCACGCCGCAGAGCGCGCGTACCTGCTGGCGAAGCTTCGCGCGTTCGACTGGAATGTGAGTGAAACGGCTCGCGCTCTCGACATGCCGCGTTCCAACCTGTACAAGAAGATCGAACGATATGCATTGAGCCGAGAGGGCGGGGCGGGTGCGTTGCCTCCGGTGGGCGTGGTACACGATGAGGACGACGACGAATGACCGACTGGGACGCAGAGCTCAAGAAGATCGACAAGCAGCTCGAATCGATGTCGGATTCGGCACTGATCCCCGCGCCGGCAAAGGGGGCGCCTCCCGCCGCGAAGGCTGCCGTCGCGACGGAACGTGCAACCACGCGAACGTGGCCTGCATTTGTTCGCCTCGCACTCGCGACGGCGCTCGCAGTGGGAATTCTGTTCTGGCCGTATCCGTCGCGCTGCGGCGTCGGTCTGGCGGGCTATCTCGTTGCCGTCTCCGCGGTCACTGCCGGCGGCTTGTGGAGCAGTGTGTGGACCTGGCGCCATCGCACTGCACGCGCTCACGTGCTCTCGCTGCTTCTTGTGGTCTGGGGCCTGACGTTGGCCGCGGTGGAAATTCTCCCGCGCATGGGCTACGCGAAAGCCGATGCGGCGCGACCCCAAGGCTGGGTCTGCACTGCACCCGTCACGCCCACGCCCACGCCGGCACCCGTGACAAAGACGCCCTGAACACGGTGCGACAATTTGTCGTCCTGAGCGCAGCGAAGGACCTGCACGTTCTTTCGCGAGGGTCTTCCGCCGCGCTGGCGACGACATGTCTTTGCATCCTCCTCGCCTGCGGAGCGCCGCCGTCCACGGCGGCATCCCCCGCAGGCGTTCGTGTCGCGGTCGACACGACATTCTACGACGCATCCGGAACGACGCCGCGTGAGTGGCTCGTCTCTGCACGCAGGAGCGCAGCCGAAGCGGGGGTGCGCGTTCCCTTTCTCGCGACCACAGGCTGGAGCACTCGGTGGACGTACGCATCGTCTCGCGTCACGTCGATCGGCTGCGAGACGAGGTTTCCGGTTGTTTCGCTCAACATCAAGTTCGTCATGCCGCGGTTGGTGGCCGACAGCGTCGTGAGCACGGAAGATCGGTTGGAGTGGCTGCGTTTCATGCACTCGCTCTGGTCGCATGAGCAAGGACACGCGCTTCGCGGCGTTCGCGCGGCGGCAGAAATTCACGATTCGTTGGAACGCCTCCATACCGCTGCATGCACGCAACTCTCGCCAGCACTCAGTGAAGCCGTGCGAAAGGTGCTGGAGAAGTACACAACGCTACAGGCCGCCTATGACACGCGAACGCAGCACGGAGCGCGACAAGGCGCCATGATCATTCCCGTACGCGGCGCGCGACTCGCCGTCGATACGACATTTCGCGACACCGTGCCGTAATTGGCTATGGCGCTCATTCGCTGGACAATCATCTTCGACGCATGAATATCGACGCCGTGTCTCCACCCGCTGAGGACGACGACGCACCGCGCGTTCGATTGGCGTGGGCGTTCCTCGCGTACACGGCGCTCGGTGTGCTCCGCTTCCTGTCGTTCTATCTCGACGATCTCACTCGTTCGGAACCCGGAACATTCTCCCGCCGCTTGCTGCAGGAGTGCACAGGCGCTTATGCAGCGCTGCTGCTCTTTCCCATCGTCGTTGCCGTCGAACGCAAGTATCCGCTGACACTCGGCAGGTGGCGTCGCACGTGGCCCGCGCATCTCGCAACGTTTCTGGGCACATCCATCGTGCATACGACGCTGATGGCGACGAGCCGCACGTTGCTGTACCGGCTCTTCGGCTTCGGCGTATTCGACTACGGTCGCATGCCCGTGCGATATTTCATGGAGGCGTCCATCGATGTCATCGGGTACGCGATGATCATTGGCGTCCTCAGCGCGCTTCGCACGCAAAAACGTTCGCGTCTTCGCGACGTACGCGAGGCCGCGCTCCAGCGTGATGCAGCGACGGCGCAACTGCGCGCGTTGAGCCTGCAGCTCCAGCCACACTTCCTGTTCAACGCGCTCAATACGATTTCATCGACCGTCTACGACAATCCCGTCGCCGCAGACGACCTGATTGGCCGACTCGGCGACCTGCTGCGTCACGCGCTCCGGACGACCGAGCGCCAGGAGGTGACCGTCAGCGAAGAGTTGGAAACGCTCCGAGCCTATCTGACCTTCGTCGACGCGCGATTTGGTGATCGCGTGCGCGTTGTGCTCAACGTCGATCCGTTTACGCACGACCTCGCGGTGCCCGCATTCCTGCTGCAGCCGCTCGTTGAAAACGCCGTCCATCACGGCGCGGCGCGCGAGTTTGGCGCCAGCAGCATTCACGTCGTCATCTCGCGCACTGCTGCCACGTTGGGCATTCGCATCGACAATGACGTGGACGCCACGCGCACCGAGCCGTTGCAACTCGGCACAGGACTCGGCACCACGCGCGACCGTCTGCGGCTGCTGTATGGCCCAGCGGCCACGCTCGCGACCGATGTGACGGACGGGCAATTCTCCGTACGCATCAGCATGCCCGCTCGCGCGGTCGCGCCGCGTGACGACACGTCTCGCATCGAGGAGCATGCGGGCGCTCATCGTTGACGACGAAGCGCCGGCGCGCGCGAAGATCCGGCGAATGCTCAGTGCGGAACCCGACGTCGAAATCGTTGGCGAAGCGTCAACGGGGCGCGAAGGCGTTGCGGCCATCAAGCGCACGCTACCCGACGTCGTCTTTCTCGACATCCAGATGCCTGGCCTCGATGGATTTGGTGTCATCGATGCGCTCGAGCGCGATGATGCGCCGTATATCGTGTTCGTTACGGCCGACGACGCGCAAGCGCTTCGCGCCTTCGAGGTTGGCGCAGTGGACTACCTCCTCAAGCCGTTTACGCCGCAGCGTTTCGGCCAGGTGCTCGAACGCGCGCGCGCACGCACGACTGAGCGCGCGCCGCACACCGCCGTCGCGCCGGCGACGTTCCTCAAGCGCATTCTCGTGACGGACAACGGCCGCGCGCACTTTCTCCCGGTCGATCGGATCGATGTTGTCGAGGCGGAGAGGAACTACGTACAGCTCACAGGTGCCGGCTCCGTGTTTCGGCTCCGCGCCACGATTGCCTCGCTGCAAGAGCGTCTCGATCCCGCGCAGTTTCTTCGCATCAATCGCTCGACGCTCGTCCGCCTGGACGCCGTTCGTTCGATGCACGAATGGTCTCATGGTGATTATCGCGTGGTCATGCAGGATGGAACAGAGCACAGCTGGAGCAGGCGCTACCGCGCTGGTGCCGAGAAGTCATTCGGCGTGGGTAACGGGTAACGGGTAACGGGTAACGGGTAACGGGTAACGGGTAACGGGTAA
>JBDTMO010000276.1:0-7193 GCA_039934235.1 bacterium
CCGTCGTTTGCGGCGACAGCCACACGAGCACGCATGGCGCGTTCGGCGCGTTGGCGTTCGGCATCGGCACGTCACAAGTCGCACACGTGCTCGCGTCGCAGTGCTTGCTGCAGACGAAACCAAAAACACTCGAAGTACGAATCGACGGCCGGCTCACACCTGGCGTTAGCGCGAAGGACGTGATTCTCGCCGTGTGTGCGACGCTCGGCGTCGGCGGTGCAACAGGGCACGTGATCGAGTACACCGGCGAGGTCATTCGTGCGCTCTCGATGGAGGAGCGGATGACTGTGTGCAACATGTCGATCGAGGCGGGCGCGCGGGCGGGCATGATCGCGCCCGACGATACGACGTTCGAATACCTGTTCGGCCGTCCGCATGCCCCGAAAGGCGCGGCATGGGATGCAGCGGTGACAGAGTGGCGCACGCTCGCGACGGATGCTGGCGCGACGTTCGATCGCAGCGTCGTGCTCGATGGGAGTTCGCTCGCGCCGATGATTACGTACGGAACGAATCCCGGAATGGGTATGTCGATCACTGACGACATTCCGAACCCGAACCGCCTCGACGACCGCAGTGAGCGAGAAAATGCGGAACGCGCGTTGCACTACATGGGTCTCGTCGCGGGCCAGCCACTCGCCGGCACTCCCATCGACGTCGTGTTCTTTGGCAGCTGTACGAACTCACGGATCTCCGATCTCCGCGACGCGGCGAGCCTGTTGCGCGGCCGCCGAGTGGCGGATGGCGTGCGCGCGCTTGTGGTTCCGGGATCGCAACAGGTGAAGCGACAGGCAGAGCTGGAGGGACTGGATCGCATCTTCATCGATGCCGGCGCCGAGTGGCGCGAATCGGGATGCTCGATGTGTATCGCGATGAATGGCGATCAACTGCGACCCGGGCAACTTGCCGTGTCCACGAGCAATCGCAACTTCGAGGGACGCCAGGGAAGTGGTGGGCGCACGCTGCTCGCGAGTCCGCTTACGGCCGCTGCGGCGGCGGTGACTGGTGTAATCAGCGATCCACGTACGTTGATGGGAGGTGTGGCGTGAGCGATTCGCGATGGACGTTCACGTCGAAGTTCGTCACGATGCCGCGTGAGAATGTGGATACGGACCAGATCATTCCCGCGCGCTTCCTGACGACAACGGACCGCACGGGACTCGGCCCCCATGCGTTTCATGATTGGCGCTACCGTGCCGATGGCTCCCCGAATCCCGACTTCATTCTCAATCAGGAGGTAGCGCGCGGCGCGCAGGTGCTCGTCGCGGGACACAACTTTGGCTGCGGTTCGTCGCGCGAACATGCGGTGTGGGCGCTGGCTGGCGCTGGCTTTCGCGCCATCGTCAGCAGCTCCTTCGCCGATATCTTTCGCGGCAATGCGCTCGGGAACGGTCTGCTTCCTATTGTGGTGAGTCCGGACGTTCTGGCGTCATTGCAATCGAGTCCATCGTCGCGTCCTGTCATCCCGCATGAGCGAGGCGATGGTTCTGTCTTCCCGCATGAGCGAGGCGATGGTTCTGTCATCCCGCATGAGCGAAGCGAATGTCGGGATCTCCCCTCCTTGCAGCATGATCATGTTACGGTCGATCTGGCGTCCTGCACTCTCACACTTCCCGGCGGCGACGCAGTCTCGTTCGCCGTACCTGCCTTTTCTCGATACTGCCTCCTGAACGACACCAACGAAATGTCATTCCTGCTCGACGCGCGCCCCGACGTTGATGCGTTTGAATCGCGCTACCCCGTGTCGATCGACACGCTCCAATCTGCCGTCGTGAGCGCCGGGCATGGCTGAGCAAGTGCAAGTGCTCAGCTCCGCTCACGCCAACACGCCGCAAAAGCATTTCACCATCGCCGTACTCCCTGGCGACGGCATTGGCCCGGAGATCATCGTACAAGGCCGGCGCGTGCTTGACGCCGTTGGTAAAGCGTTCGGCGTTCACTTCACGTTCGACGAAGCACTCATCGGCGGCGCCGCGATTGATGCGTCAGGCACGGCACTGCCTCCTGAGACGATCGAATGTTGCCAGAACGCCGATGCCGTGCTCCTCGGCGCTGTCGGTGGGCCGAAGTGGGACAATCCGTCCCTCAAGGTGCGACCGGAGCAAGGGCTTCTCGCCATCCGTCGCGCACTTGGTCTCTACGCGAACTTGCGGCCCGTGTTGCCGCATCCGTCGTTGATTGACGCGTCGCCTCTAAAGCCGGAGCGACTCGCCGGCGTCGACCTCCTCGTCGTGCGCGAGCTCACCGGCGGCATCTACTTTGGCGACAAGGGGCTCGAGTCGTTACCCGGTGGTGGCGAGCGCGCTCATGATCTCTGCGTGTATGACGCCGCCGAGATAGAGCGCATCGTGCGCACTGGCGCCGAGCTTGCGCGTGGACGGCGTAAGCATCTTACGTCGGTGGACAAGGCCAACGTGCTCGAGACGTCGCGTCTGTGGCGCAGGGTGACGACGCGTATCCTCGCGGACGAATTTCCGGATGTGACGGTGGAGCATTTGCTCGTGGACTCATGCGCGATGCATCTCGTGACGAATCCATCGCGCTTCGATGTCATCGTAACAGAGAACATGTTCGGCGACATTCTCACGGATGAGGCGGCGGTACTTGCCGGCTCCATTGGCGTGCTGCCGTCAGCGTCGCTCGGCGCACCGAAGGCCGGCACACGCATGGGACTGTACGAGCCCATTCACGGTTCTGCGCCTGATCTTGTTGGTCGCGGCGTTGCGAATCCAGTCGGCACCATTCTCAGCGCTGCCATGCTATTGCGCCACTCGCTCGGTTTAGAGTCGGAGGCGCAGGCGCTGGAAACCGCGGTGTGGGGCGCCGTTGCCGACGGTGCGCGCACGCCGGACCTCGGCGGAACGTGGTCGACGGTCGAGGTCGCAGACGCCATATTGGCGCGATTGAACGCTCTGTCATCCTGAGCGAGCCAAGCGAGTCTCTTGTCATCCTGAGCGAGCGAAGCGAGTCGGAGGATCTGCACCCCCTTGTCATACTGAGCGAGAGCGAATGACCTGCGACGACACTAGGTCGGCTTCCCGGTTGTCGGCCAGCTGGCCAGCCACGCATATGCAACTGCAACAACCGCTGTCGCGGCGGCGACGTGCATCGACGCAGTAGCGCGAGCGGAGAACTCCACAAGCGCGAAGACGACGCACGCGATCGTGACCCGCGGTTCCCATCCAATCCCTGTGTCCGCGCGCGCGGCGCGAAGCACCCCCATTTCCAACCGGGATACCATTCCCAAAGGGACGGAAATATCCGCGACGAGTTCGCCGCGTACTCGCTCCAACTCGTGCTCAAGCCGTGAATTGTCATCCATTGTCGTTTGCCTCGAAAGTCTGGCGCAGTGCCTTGAGCGCGCGGTGCAGTGATGCCTTGATCGTTCCCTGAGCAAGGCCGAGCACTGCCGCTGCCTGTGCTGTGCTCATGTCCTCCACGATTCGCAAGAGCAACACCCGACGTTGGAGGTCAGGGAGTTCGGCGACACTGCGCCAGAGCTGAGCGCGTAGCAATGCCTCGCTGATGCCGGGAGCATGCGTGCCATCGTGCGATCGCTCACTCCGGCCCCATAACGCGAACAAACGCTCGCGCCGCCGACGGCGTCGCCAGCGTGTCCGGCCAATGTTCAACACCAGCGTATGCAGCCACGCGGAAAGCGGAGCATTCGGAGCACGTTCGTGTGCCCTCTCGTACGCGGCAATCCACAACTCCTGGAGGAGGTCTTCCGCTTCGTCTTCGTCCTGCGCGAACGCGCGCGCGACGCCGAGGAGCTGCGGCGTGAATCGGCGAATCCATTCGGAGACGTCTCCCAACTCGCTCGTCATGCGAACGTGCTAAGCGCGCGTCGTGTTCACATCCGCATCATGCGCTCGCGCCGGCCACGCGGCAGCATCCTGACTATCACGCGCGGCCGCGCGCCAGCCGAGTATAGCGAGAAGAATGAACGGAACGTACGGCTCGATCGGTAGCCAGTACATTCGCGAATGCAGTGTGTTGTACGATGCTCCCCGCGACCACGTGGACACGACGCTCCAGGCAAATGGCGCAAGGAGCCACGCCACGAACCAGCGAGCGACAATCTCATCTCTGCGAGTGCGAAAGACGACGCGGTGCTTGATCCACGTGACGGCTCCGAGCACGAGACCGATTGTAATGAATGGAAGCAGGAACTCCGCGCCGAACACGGCGGCGCGCGTGGCGAGTTCGCGAGGATGATCCTGCGACCACGACGCGCCCAGTTTCTGCGGAAGCTCGGGTGGCTGATCTCGCAACAGCTGGAATCCCGTTCTCAGGAAGCCAAGGGTGTCCGAACGCGCGTAGATCGTCGTGTCACGGAACGGAATCGGCCACGGTGCCGGAGCTGACCTGGCCGCCGCATTCACTGCGCGCGTCGCCGCCGGTCCGATCCACATGTCCGTGATGCCCATGATGAGCAGCGTTACGCCGAGCAGCGCGGCGGCGGTGCGCACGCCTCGTCGTCCCAGCCTGCCCGTTCCCACGGCGATCGCCGGAGCAAGCGCCAGATAGGAGACGATGGAGCTGTGCGGAGTGAGCGTCGCGAGGAGCCCGACCCATAGCGCCGTTCCCCATCCAAGCTGGGACGCCTTGTCGTGGAACATGAACACGTATCCCTGAACGGGAACGATGATCGAGAGCAGGACGAGTAGGGCGTAGTGACGCCAGACGGAGTTCGACATGGTGACGGCAAGAAAGGGTGTGAACAGCTGCACTCCCCGAGGAACGCCACGAGCGGCGTGAAAGGTTTACAGCACTGACGGTAAACCTTTCTCGTCGTTGGCGACATTGAGAGAGCACACGAGTCACTCCACCGCTCTCAACGCAGAGGCATCCAGTCATGAAGACAATGTTCGCGGCGCTAATCGCCTTCACAGTCGTCGGTGCGATTCCGGATTTGCCGGCTCAGCAACTACGGGTCGGTCAAGACACGCGCCCGATTCACGCCTATCTCGCTCTCCCGCGCGTGGGCACACTACTTCCCGACTTTCACTATGAGACCGTCGACGGAGGAATGCTCACACCAAATTCTCTGGAAGGCGCGCCGGCGGTGCTCGCACTCTGGTCAACGTGGTGCGGAGCGTCGCGTGCCTTGTTGGGCGACATCGAAGCACTGCGCGCCGAGTACGCGTCGCGCGGTGTCCGCGTCGTCATCCTCGCGATGGACAGCCTCCCAGATCTTCGAGCGTACCGCGACAGCGTCGGCGTGCGAACCGAAATGGTGGCTGCTGTTGACCTCAGTACCCGCTTCGACTTCTCGGCCTCGGCGCCGGAGCGCGACAGTCTGCGCGTTGCGTTCGCCTTGCCGGCGTTTGTCGTGGTCGATCGGCACGGGCGCGTCGTCATGCGGGATGGCGGGCCTGCTTTCAGGGAGATTCGTGCCGCGCTCGAGAGCGAGTTGCAGCGCGAGTGAGGCGGAGCACGAGATGACGTCCCGAGTGAGGCTATTTACGTACGCGTCATAGTTGCGCCTCGCCCGAGAGATCAAGACGCAGGTATTTGATTCAAGCAAGCAGGTTTTCGGTGATGAAACGCGGAAATGGGCGTCTTACAGTGAGCGATGCCCACGATCAGCAGGTTTTATGGCGTCACGATTCGCATGTTCTGGGCAGACCATGCCCCTCCACACTTCCACGCGATCTACGGCGCCAGGAAGGCTTCGATCGACATTCGCACGTTAGTGGTCCTCCGCGGATCCTTGCCTCCCCGCGCGCTGGCGCTGACTTTAGAGTGGGCAGCGCTACATCGCGAGACACTGCTGGAGGATTGGCACCTGTGCACGAAGAACCAGACGCCCAACAAGATTCCACCCTTGGCGTAGGATCCCGACCTCTGTGGGACGTCGTGTACGTCCGAGCGCTACCTGGACATCGCTTGGCTGTCCGATTTGCTGACGGAACCAGCGGCGAGGTCGACGTCTCGAAGCTGATCTTCGGTCCGATGCCTGGAGTGTTTGAGGCTTTACGTGATCCCGTGCTGTTCGAACAAGTGGGTATCGAACTTGGCGCCGTTACGTGGCCGGGAGAGTTGGACCTCGCTCCCGACGCGATGTACGACGAGATCCGCGCGAACGGCAGTTGGACGCCAGAGTAGAATCGCGTTATTCCGCCTTAAGCGCGACGGAGAGGTCTCTGTTTATCGTACGGGGCATCGGAGTTCAGTGCACTCGCGGACTCACCGATCGCCGACGCATCGCCTCGAAGACCTGCTGAAAGAAGTCAATGTTCGAACTACCGGCGTTGGAACGAACGCTGATCTCGTTGCCATACTCCAGCAACCGGTATTCCGGCGCTTTGTACGCGGGCCATTGCGGTAGCGACGCACCATTCGGGTTGCCGGTCTTCGCGAATTGCACCCACGCGCCGGCCATCGCCCGCGACAGCGTCCGGTCGACCTCTTCATATTGCGATTCGTCCGCCGTGATATGCCCGAAGACGTACGCGATTTCCGCCCCATGACCCGCTCCGCCAAATGTGGACTGGTTGAGAGGACTCACACGCGAAAACCGATACATGTAGACGTCGGTCACCTTGGACGCCGCACGCCCGGTGAGCGCCGTCGGCGCGACGAACCTGAAGTCCGTGAACATCCGAAGAACTGCACCGGCGGCGTGAGCGTCGTCTGCGGCCGGATACTTCGTGAGGACGTCATCGATGAATTCCGCGGGAAACAGCGTGCCGACGAAATCACGATATTCTGAAACGGTCTGAAATGCTTCGCGGCGGTAGAAGAAAGCCTCGTCGGCATCGTACCCAATCAGCAGTGGCACTTTCGCCTGACGGCTCGTCCCCAACAGCACGCCGGGATCGTCGGGCAGGACGTATCCGTCGATTACCGGGCCAAAGTGCCAGTCGGTGCTGAGGGTGGGAGAGTTTGGCAGGGCAGCGAGGACTTCCTCCGCGGTCATCGCTCGGAGTTTGTCGATGTCCGGCGCCCTGTACGACGGGCGCGGGCGCGACGCGGAGGCCGCACTCGACCCCGCGATCGCCGCCGACTCCGGGTTCGTGGCGGCCGTCGCGCTGCGGCTGCCCACCTACGGGGTCCCGCTCTCGCTGGCAAGCGCGGACAGCGCTCACCGGCTCGAGGGAGCGCTCGAGCGCCACATGGATCGGGCGACGCCGTACGACCGGCTCGCGTACGAGGTGTCGCGAGCCGAGGCTGACGGGGGCTTCGCACAC
>JBDTMO010000277.1:0-7191 GCA_039934235.1 bacterium
ACCAGGTGCTCAGCCTGGTGTCGCAGCGGTTCGTCGACACCGTGAGCTCGGCCGCGCTCTATGAGAAGGCGGCGATGGGGCTCGTGAAGGAGCTCAACGATCCATACAGCCAACTCTTCGCGCCCAAGGAGCTCGCGAGCTTTTCGCAGCAGACCAATGGCAAGTACGCCGGCATCGGCATGCAGATCGAGGATCAGCAGGGCGCAATCACCATCAGCAAGGTATTTCCGCATACGCCCGCCGAAGCGGGTGGCGTGCGCGAGGGCGACAAGATTGTCTATGTCGACACGCTCTCCACTCGCGGCTGGAAGACGACGCAGGTTTCCGACTACCTCATCGGCAAGGAAGGCACGAAGGTCACCGTGAAGTTCGGTCGCCCGGGTGTGCCTGAGCCGATCACGACGACGTTCACGCGTCAGGTCATTCGCATCCCGGCCGTTCCCTACGCCATCGTGCTCGACAACCGCATTGGGTATGTGCCCGTGCAGCGCTTCAACGAGACGTCGGCCAGCGAAGTGAAGACCGCCGTGGCGGCCCTCGAAAAGGAAGGCGTGAAGGGCGTCATTCTCGACATGCGCGGCAACCCTGGCGGCATCCTGGAGCAGAGCATCCAGATGTCCAACCTGTTCCTGACCAGTGGACAGGAGATCGTGAGCGTGCGGTCACGCGCGCAGGACACGCAGAGCTATGGCACTCGCGGCGCGCCGGCATTCCCGTCACTGCCCGTCACCGTCCTCACGGACGAATACACAGCCTCGGCAAGCGAGATCGTCGCGGGTGCACTACAGGATCACGACCGGGCCCTTGTGGTCGGACAGACGAGCTACGGCAAGGGTCTCGTGCAGACGCTCTTCCCGCTCGACGGCGGTTACGCGCTCAAGATCACGACGGCCAAGTGGTTTACGCCCAGTGGCCGCAGCATCCAGCGCGAACGGAAGTTCGTGAATGGCAGGTTTGTCGAGGAGAAGCCCGATTCTGCGGAGACGGAGGCCAAGAAGAAGGCGCGTCCAGCCTACAAGTCCGATGCGGGTCGTACCGTGTACGGTGGCGGTGGTGTGGCGCCCGATGTGCTCGTGCAGGACGACACGCTCGCGACGGCCGAGCAGACGCTGGCCAAGGCGCTCGCGCCCAAGTCGCAGGACGTGTATGTCACGCTGTACGACTACTCCCTCGAGTTGTCGCATGGCGTCAAGAAGGATTTTGTGGTGCAGGCGGCGTGGCGTGACGAGCTCTATCGCCGCCTGGCGGCCAAGGGTGTGAAGCTGGATCGCGCGCAGTACGATGGCGCGTCGCGCTACATCGACCGTCTGCTCGACCAGCGCATTTCGCAGCTCATGGGCGGCGATTCCACGGCGAAGAAGCGCGACCTGCAGTTCGACGCGCCGCTCAGGAAGGCGCTGGAGCTGATGGAGAAGGGCAACACGCAGAAGGACCTGTTCGTCCTCGCGGCTGCGCAGCCGCAGGCGAAGGACGCCAAGCCGGCCGGGGCAGATTTATCGGCGGGCCGGCCGAAAGTGCCGTAAGGCGCTGCGAAATTGGGTTGAACGGGCGTCCCTGATTGGGGCGCCCGTTTTACATTGTTCGCTCATGCGCCCTCTCTTCGTTGCCATGCTGGCTGCCGCGACCGCCGGCTCCCTATCGTGCTCCCGCCCGTCGTCCGTTGCCACGACGATGATCGCTCCCGAAAGCGCCGAGCGGCATTTGCGGAACCTCCGTCAACTCACGAACGGTGGTGAAAATGCCGAAGCGTATTTCAGCGCTGATGGAAAACGGCTCATCTTTCAGAGCACTCGCGACGGGCGGGCGTGCGACCAGGAGTTCGTCATGAACGTAGACGGCTCCAATGTGCATCGCGTGTCGAATGGCAGTGGCAAGACGACGTGCGGCTTCTTCTTCGAGAATGATCAACGCATCCTGTTCGGATCGTCGCATGCCCTGCAGGGCGATTGCCCGCCCAAGCCAGATCCGTCGAAGGGATATGTGTGGGGCCTCGATCCGTTCGACATCTACACTGCGCGTCCCGATGGCAGCGAGTTGCGCCGCCTGACGAACTACGGCGTTTACACGGCAGAAGCGGTTGTCTCGCCAGATGGAAAGCGGATCGTCTTCACGTCGTTGAAGGACGGCGATCTCGACATCTATACGATGAACGTCGACGGGAGTGATTTGAAGAAGCTCACGACGACGCCGGGTTATGATGGCGGCCCATGGTGGTCTCCCGACGGTACGAAGATCGTGTATCGTGCGTGGCATCCCACCGGCGATTCACTGACGGTGTATCGCGACTTGCTTGCGCAGCGCCTGGTGCGCCCGAACAAGATGGAGCTGTGGGTGATGAACGCGGACGGCAGCAACCAGACGCAGATCACGCACCTTGGCGGCGCGAACTTCGGGCCGTCGTGGACGCCCGACGGCAAGCGGCTGATCTTCTCGTCGAATTACAAGCAGCCGCGCAGTGGAAACTTTGATCTCTATCTCGTCAGCCTGGATGGAACAGGACTCGAGCAGATCACCACACACGAAAGCTTTGACGGATTCCCGATGTTCAGCCCTGACGGCACGAAGTTGATTTGGGCCTCGAACCGGCATGACGCGAAGGCTGGCGAGACAAATCTTTTCGTCGCGGATTGGGTGCCGTAGAGCACTGGCAGGTGTCATCCCGCAATTGCGAGCGCAGCGAGCGGTTGTCGGGACCTACTGTCCACGCACCCGAAGCACGCCACAGCGCAGCGTTGACAACGCGCACCGTGGGTCAAGCTTTTGCCTCGCCGAGCACTTCCACCGCGCTCTGATACAACTTCGCGCGCACCTCATATCGCTCGGCTGCATGCGTGATGTACCTGAGCGTCGCCTCGACGCCGCCCATGATTGGCTTGATGGTGAACGCCGGCGCCGCGGTGATTGTGTTGCGGCCTGGTGAGCGCGACGCGCCCTTCCACTCCTGTGCCGCCAACTGCGCACTCTCGGCCGTCACTTCCTGCACGCGTTTTTGCAGGGACTCGACGACGCGATACGGATCCTTGCCCGCTGGTATCGAGACGCGGACTTCGTCCCACAGCCATTGGCCTGACGTCGAGAAGTTGAAGTAGTGGCCTTCGATGGCGTAGCTGTTCGTGAACGTCACGCGACGACCCGTCGGGTGACCTGCGTCCGTCCAGTTGCCTGTTTCGTGGAGCACGGTGTTGAACATTCCCAGCTCCACGACTTCGCCGGTGACGCCATTGATTTCCACGAGATCACCAAGACGAACGCCGTCCTTGCCCATGAGCACGAGCCAGCCGACGAACGAGACGATGAAGTCCTTCAGTGCGACGGTGAGTCCCGCGCCGGCCAGGCCGATGATGGTGCCCAGGTTACTTGGTGTGCCGAAGAGCACGATGAGGATGACCAGAAGTCCGAGCGCCTGCAGTGAGACGCGCGTGACGACACGCAGCCGTTCCATGCTGCGACGTTCCAGCTGTTGGGTCGCGAGCGCGCGGGAGATCAGTGCGTCGGAGAACAGCCAGACGAGTACCATGGCAATGATCACGAGCAGTTCGCGCAGTGCGCGATGCAGCAGCAGGCGTTCCTGAGCCTGTACGACTTCCAGCCAATTCCCATACACGCTGGCGAGCCGATGTTGATTCTCGCTCCGCCGTCCAGCCGCCGAGCGCACCGTGCTCTCCGACGCGCGCCTCCGCGTCCGGGCAAGCACCGTTGCGGAATCCTTTACGGTGGTGTCCGCGATTTTCTTTTCGAGCACTTGATGCTGCGCAGAGAGCGCCGTGGCTGCCAGGTCCGCCGCGTGCGCGGCCCGTTGCAACTGAAGGCCCTTGAGCCGTAGCGATGAATATCGTCGTGCGACTTGCAGCAAGCCCCCGTCGGAGAGCGACGCGGTGACCTTTACCTGGATGCTGTCTGCACCTTGCGATGCTTCCTTGTGCTCCTGCACCATCGCCTGGATGCGGCCCAAGGGATCGCCGCCGGCTTCCATCAAGTCGAGCCGCGCGTCATCGATATCGTCGTGATCGATTTCGAGCCGAGCTTTCGCGAGGTCGGCCTGGTTGTCGATCGAGACCGTCGTGTCGGTCGTCGTTGGTTTCGGCGCACTGAGTTGCATGAAAAGCAACGAGTCCGCACGGGCTCGTTGCAGCGCGCGCTTCAAGCGCGCGGTCACGATGAGCGCTTCCGGCGATAGTGGCCTTGGGTTGTTGGCTTCGCGACGAACGGCGCTCGCGAAGGAAAGATCCATATCGCGGTCGGCGTGACGGAGCGCGTCCTGCGCCAGAGGCCGTTCTTCGGCCGTGACTGGAAGCCGTATCAGTTGCAGTGCAGTGGCGAGCGTGCTATCGGCGAGCGCGGGCGCGGCGCCGGATGAATCGACGGACGATGAACGCACCTCGTTTCCCGATTGGGTGCCGGTGACGAATACGCCGTACGCGGCCAGCGCAAACAGCGCGATGGATCCCCCCGCGATGGCTTTCTTGGAGAGCATCAGGGTCTCATGTGAGGGTGTAACGCCGAGCAGGAATTGTATCCCGAGGCCCGGCGACCACCAGCGCAGGAGCGCAGTCGTGCAGTTATTTCGTCCAGATTACGATACTGCCGCAGCCCTTCATCGCTTCCTGGAATTGAGGCGGCGCCCCGAGCCCCGAATAAACCTCGATGCCCTTGATGTTCTTGGGCTGTACCCAGTTATCGAGTTCGTCTGCGGTCATGTTGGGGAGGAACTGACTGTCGACGTAGATCGCTGCCGTACACCAGTCCGCCATATGGCCGCGCACGTAGATCTTGCGGTCGAACCCTTCGGTGTCTGCCACTATTCGAACGCCCGGCAGCATGCGAAAGAGGTCCGACGTCACGGTAGGCTGCCGGCGCGAGATATCTGCGGCCGAGAGGTATTTGCCGACGCCGCTCCGGGCGCGCTCGATGAATCCACTGAAATCGCGGCCGGGCAGTCGCGTGGCCGTGACCTTGACTGTGTCCAGCACCGACTTGAGTGTCGCGAGGGCGATGTGAATTGGCGCCACTCCGGCGACTACGTCCACGCGCCGGCGGTCTGGGTAGTAGCCGACGGCGCGGACCTCGAGCATTCGTGTGCCAACGGGCGCGTCAACGAGCGTCCATTCGCCACGCTCGTTCGCGCGCACCTGCGGGCCGTCCACGACGCTCACGTGCGCGCCCGCGAGCGGCTGTCTTCCAACCGCTGTTACCACAGTACCACTGAGACGCCCATCACCTACGTGCAGGAGGCGTGGCGGAAGTGTAAGACTGTCGGCGCGATGTGCGGTGTCGCCGACGACGACTGTGCGGGTGGCCCCGAGGTACATCTCGCGACGCAGGAAGCCATCTGCTGGTATCTGCAGATCGATGCGGTCCGTGCTGTCAGCGCCGCGACTTGCCACAAGCGACATCGTACCACCGCTCGGCACATTGCACAGTGCGAACCAGCCGTTGTCTCCAGTGGTTGCGACGAGATGCGGGCTACGACGAATCAGTCCTGCCGCTGTAAACGACAACTCGAACCACTCTCCCGTGACCGTTGCCTTGGCGATTGGTGCGCCGTCCTTCGCGTCGCGGACGGTGCCGACGAGCACCGCGCTGGCGTCTGGCGTCGACCCGGGACTGCAGATAGCCGCACGAAATCGCGCCGCAGACGGAATGCTCAAGTCGGTGCGCACTGGTCGATGCCCGTCGACGGACACGGAGCGCAGTGTGGGTTCGAGACCGAGTGAGTCGAGCATCGGATGGAAAAAGCCGAGCATGTAGCGTCCATCCGGCACGCTGTCGAACGAGAAGCGGCCGAGGGAATCTGCAGCGACGCTACGGCTAAAACGCGAGGGGTTGTCGGCGGCGACAAGCTGCACCGTGGCGGCACCAATCGGCGTGTGGGCGATGCTGTCGTATACGACGCCGTTGACGGTGGCGGCCGGTGTTTGCGCGGTAACGAGTCGCGCGCACAGTGCGGCGAGAAAGATGGCTTGGAGCCGCATGGGATGATCGACGGGTCTTTGGAGTACGAATCGAACCTACGACTGGAACCGCATCGCGCGAGATGTCGTCGCGCTGAGCGCACTGAGGAAACAGCGCGTGTATTGACGCAATGGTAGCGAAACTCTAGCGTTGGGCTCCGCGCTCGCTTGAGGCGGTGTGCGAACCACAGGAGGTCATCATGAGTAGTGCGCGCAATAGAAAATACACCCCGGTTGAAACGGGGAAGGCCGGCAAGCTTCTGCTCGGTCTCCTCGTGGTAGCGGTGCTTGTGCTGGGCTACTTCCTGTTTCGCTAGCGGAGCAGCACGAGATGCGGCGAACGACGATGATCGCTGTTTTCAGCGTTCTGGCCTTGGTGCTGTTAGCGGCGAATGCGCTGAAGTATGGCTGGGTGCACGAGTCGTTCTTTGTGTCGCATGAGAAGACCATCGATGGCGGCACGAAGTTGTTTGGCGGGTTGCTGCTCGTGCTTGGATCGATCGCTTCGTACTTCCGTTTTTTTCGCGGTCGCACCTTCGCGGCACGCGGTGAGATCGTCATCACCGTCCAGGTGATGGAAGGATCGGCCGGAATGGTGCTTCATGTGATCGACATCGTCTTCAACAATCTTGGCACCGTTCCAATCTGGAAGCCGCTCGCTGAGTTACGGATTCAGGCGTTTGGGAAACCGGCTGTCGAGCCGGAACAGGTGACTGAGTGGAGCTTGAGTCGCGAGCGAGACGGTGTGAGCCGGACCGCGGTGGTGGATCCGCAGGAGAACGGCCTCTTCCACGCGACGCGTGAATTCCCAATGTCCGTATGGGCTGTTCACTACGAGGTGGTGATTGTATCGGAGGCGGATGACGCGTGGCATTCCATGACGACCGTTTCCAATCGAATCAAGGGCGGCACGACATAGGCAACGTGAACGGTGAACGGTGAACGGTGAACGGTAACGGCAGCCAACGGCGGACCTGTTCCATCGCGCTGGTCGCGCTTTGCGTCTCGGCGGGAGCGCATGCGCAAACACCGAGCGTTGCGGCGCAAGACTCGGTGCGTCGCGCGGTGCAGCATTTCTACGATTGGTATTTGCCCCAGTTCCTTAACCCACGCGGCCAGGACGTCATGATGAAAGCCGCGACTCGCGGTCCGCTTCATTTTGACCCTGAGCTCGTTCGCTGGTTGCGGATCGATTCGACGGCACGCGCACGCGCGAAGGACGAAGTCGACGGTTTGGATG
>JBDTMO010000278.1:0-7180 GCA_039934235.1 bacterium
TCGGCGCCCACGCCCCCGAGCTGCTTTCCGTCATCGATGATGATGCGGCATTCGTGATCCGCCACGGGGCTGAATGGAATGCGCAGTTCGATCCGCCCTTCGGTGCCGAACATCTGCATGCTCTGATAATGCACGATCTGCATGCCGCAGGAAAACGTGGCCTGCCCGGTGGGAAAGCGGAGCAGCGCTGATGCCAGGCGGTCGATCCGGAGCTCCGGGTCGCGCTCGATCGTTGCGATCACATCGGTGGGTTCTTCGCCGAAGAGCCAACGCGACAGCGTGATCGGGTAACAGCCGATGTCCATCAACGCGCCGCCGCCCCACGCGAGCTGGCTGCGGACGTCGTTCGGGTCGCGGCGAAAGTAACTGAAGTGTCCAGTGACGAGTTTGAGCTCCCCGATGCGTCCTTCCGCGACCAGCTCGCGCACCGCCGCCCACTGCGGATGCGTGCGCACCATGAACGCTTCGGCGATCTGCACGTTCTTCCGGTCTCGCACCTCGAGAAGCTGTTCCGCCTCGAACGCGGTGAGCGCGAGCGGCTTTTCGCAAAGGACATGCTTGCCCGCCTCCGCGGCGCGAATCGTCCACGGCACATGCAAGTGATTCGGCAGTGGATTATAGATGGCGTCGATGTCGGGGTCCGCGATCAACTCCTCGTAGGAGCCGTACGCGCGCGAAATTCCGAGTGACTCCGCGGCCTGTTGCGCCTTGGCGAGATCGCGCGATGCAATTGCCATCACCGGCGTATGAGGGCTTTGCTGCATCGCCGGAATGACTCTCCGGACGGCGATGCTCGCCGCGCCGAGCACGCCCCAGCGCACGGGCTTGTGAACGGGAAGGCTGAGGGGGGTGTTGCGTCGCGTCATCATCCGCTGAAGTTGCTGCGGAGTTGGGCCGCGCGACAGGGCGAACTCGTCGAGTTCGGCAGGTCAACTCGTCGTTCGACGGCATTGCATCGTGAACGAATCGCGTGAGTAAAAAACTCGCCGCAACGTCCTGCCGCACGATTGCGTATTCACCACATGCCGAACTGGAAGCCCATCACATTGCCAGACGCGCCGCCGCCAAAAGGGCCATACAGTCCAGCCGTTCGTGCGGGACCTTTCATCTATGTTAGCGGTCAAACGCCACGCGATCCGGTGTCCGGTGCGCTCGTTGGCGACGATGTTGCAACGCAAACGCGACAGACGCTGTCTAATGTGCAACGATTGGTTGAAGAGGCCGGCGCACGCATGAGCGACGTGGTGAGCGTCATCATTTATCTCACCAATGTGGATGATTGGGCGACGATGAATTCCGTTTACACCGAATTCTTTACCACGCCATTTCCCAGTCGAACGGCAGTTGGCGTGGAGCTTCGCGATATCCTCGTCGAAATCAGCGCGGTTGCATACGTGGGGTCTTAACGAGGCCGTAGTTGTATCGTCTTCCAGTGAGGTGTGCGTCGTTGCGCACCAGCGTGTGAACGAATTTCGTGCAATTGCATTCGTCGTTACGTGAATCGTTTCGCCCGTCGGAAAGTTGCGTGCGCTTAGAGTGATGCAGGGTCAAACGCGATATGCGGGTCTAGTACACGGTGCGCGGTTCGGCGCCGGCAAATAGATCGAAGTGAACCAGAAAAACAGTTCCACGCGCAACGTGTAGAAGGCCAGTCAGCACCACAGTGCAAAGGCGAAATAGGGAGAGGGGCCGGCGCCCAACGCCTGATCAGGACTGGTTGTAGTCATAGATAGCAAAGGGGATTGCTGGGCGCTGGTGGGGCGCACTTCATGAACCGGAGCGAACACACTTGGGTCGACGGCAACGCCGTCGGCCCATTTGTGCGTATACTGGAGGCGGGCCAACCGGACACGGCGCCCCACGACCGCTCCCACCTCCGAGGTTTCGATGCACTCCACCGCACGCGCGGCCCTCCTGCTTGTCTTGAGCGCTGCTCCAGCAGTCGCGCAGCAGTCGAGCATGCCGCGCGCATTTCAGCTCGCCGACTGGTACAAGCTCACCACACTCAGCGCGCCGGCGACATCGCCCACCGGCGACAAGGTTGCCTTCACTGTCACCACGGTGCGCGAGGCGGAGAACAAACGCCACAGCGAGGTGTGGGTCGTGCCCACCACCGGCGGCGAGCCGCAACGCTTCACCTCGCCGAGCACGGAGAGCAGCGCTCCGCATTGGTCTCCCGACGGACGCTACCTGTTCTTTACCTCGTCGCGCACCGGCGGAAAGGGAAGCACATGGGCCATTCGTATGGACCAGCCCAGTGGCGAAGCCACGCAGCTCGAGAAATACCCGAACGGTTCGACGCCGAGCGATCATCGGTTTGCCGTGTGGGCCGAGGCGGATTCGTCGCCAGTGGCTGACTCGTCGAAGACGAAGGACGACCCCTTCGGCAAGATGCAGCCGATGGCGCGTCCGCCCTACGGCGCCATCACCAAGCCCGCAAGCGCGGCGCGCTTCGATGGCCGCCACATCACCGACATGCGCTTCAAGTCGAACGATCGCGGCTACGTGCCGTCGCCGAAGGAGGCGCGTGCCTACCATCCGGCGCAACTCTGGATGCAGAGCTTCGATAGCTCCGCAAGGAAGCGCATCACGAACACGGCGTATTCGCATCGCAACCCGAGCGTCAGTCCCGACGGACGCTGGATCGCCTTCGTCGCCGACGTCGAGCTTCGTCCCGATTCCGTCGTGGAACACGAGCGTGATTCGCTTGCGTTCCTTCCGTACGACGCGAAGCGCGACGAGGCCGTGCGGAATGACGCGGACATCTTCGTCGAACCAGTCGGTGGCGGCACGCCAAAGCGCGTCGCGCGTTGGATGGGCAGCGAGAGCGATCTCACCTGGTCGCCAGACTCCAGGCGCCTGGGCTTCATCGGCCGCGCGACGCGCACGAGTTCGGCGAGGATCTACATCGTCGATCCTGCGGGCGGAACACCGGACAACGTGCTGGCATCGTCGTTCAAGTTCGAACCGACAGGCATGGATTGGCTCAACGACGGCAGCATCCAGTTCAACGCGGACGTCGGCGGCAGCAGCGGCCTGTTCCGCCTGAATCCGGACACCAAGCAACCAACGCAGCTACTCGGCGGACGACGCAAGATGAGTGGCTTCAGCTACGACGCGGCAGGTAAGCGCGTGGCGTACGTGTCCACGAGCACCACAAAACCGACGGAGTTGTTCATCGCAGACGCCGACGGCAAGAACGAGCGGAAGCTGACGAGCTTCAACGAGAAGCTCGCAAGCGAGGTCGCGTTCAGCGACGCCGAGCGGATTACGTACAAGTCAGTTGGCGGATTGGAAATTGAAGGGTGGTTGATGAAGCCGTATGGATACGTCGCCGGAAAGAAATATCCCGTGGTCCTCTACATTCACGGCGGTCCGCACTCGCAGTACGGCGAGGGCTGGTTCGACGAGACGCAGAACCTCGCCGCGCAGGGCATGTATGTGCTCTACACGAACCCACGCGGCTCGAGTGGCTATGGTGCCGATTTCACGTTCTCCACTCGTGGACGGTGGGGCGCTGAGGACTATCAGGATCTCATGAAGGCGGTGGACGTCGTGTCGACTCGCGCGGATATCGACTCCACTCGCATGGGCGTGACGGGTGGCTCGTACGGCGGATTCATGACGGCGTGGATCACCACGAAGACCACGCGCTTCAAGGCGGCGCAGACCGATCGGATGATCAGCGATTGGACCTACTGGTACGGCGCGTCGGACGCGCAGGGACTCACGGAATTCGAGTTCTACGGCAAGCCGTGGGACAACTTCAAGATGTACGACGATCTCTCGCCCATCCGTCACGTCACCAAGGTGCGCACGCCGACGCTCATGGTGCAGTCCGAAGACGATTTCCGCACGCCAATGGGGAATGCGGAACTCTGGTTCATCGCGCTGAAAAAGCAGAACGTGCCGGTGGAACTCGTTCGCTATCCTCGCTCGACGCACGAGCTATCGCGCTCTGGTGAGCCCTGGCTTCTCGTCGATCGCCTCGGCAGACTCCGTCAGTGGTTCGGCTATTGGTTGCAGGGCGACGCGAAGGCGCCGACGACGGCGAGTCGGTAAGGCGCCGACCTGTCATCCCGCAGCGTAGATCCTGACAGCCGCTTCGCGTCTGCGGGATGACAGAGTATGGCCAACTCCTGTTGGCACGAGTCCTGACTGAACACCCGGCATGAATCGAATTCATGTCGGGTTACTTGTACTCGTTGGAGTCGCGACCACCGCGTGCGCACGCGGCGACGCTGCGACGAGTTCGCGCGAAAACGACGGCGACGTAGACCTCGCGCGCGATACCCACGCCATAAGTTTCCAAGGCGACCCCCTCGCGGAGCGTGCAGACTCTCTCGTCCGCGCAGGGCGCCCGTGGCGGGCGACGCAAATACTGGCTGCAGAACTCGCATCACCCTCCACCGCGAGCGCAGAACTGCGTCTCGCTGGTGCGCGCGCCGCCGCTGGTTGGGAGGGATGGAGCGAAGTCGACCGGCTGCTGCGCGCAGCACCATGGCTCGACAAGCAGTTTGGCGGTGAAGGGCGCGAGCTCCTCGTCAGGAGCGACCTCGAGCGAGGGGTGGACGCACTCGCCGACGCGAGCCTCGCCCTCTCTAACGCAACTGACGACGCGAGCCGCGTTACTCGGCGTGTATTGCTCGCGCGCGCGTTCGATCGGGCCAACACGCGCGACAGTGCCGCCGCGCACTACCTCGCCGCAGCTGCCCGGTTACCGCACGTGGCGGACTGGTTGCGCCTCCGCGCCGCCGGTGTAATCGACGACAGCGCCGCACGCTCGGCGGTGCTCGCAAAGGTTCTAAGCGCGGCGGCTCGCGCGCGCATTGCAGCGACAGACGCGCAAGCGCGCGAACGCTCGGGTGACTTTGCCGGCGCCGCACGATCGTTTCGCAAAGCTGGCGACGAGGGCTCGGCGTTCCGTGTCGAGGCACTTGCCGCGCGCGACGACGCGGCGAAATCTGCCCTCGTGCAACGCATCGTGACCTATCTGCAGAAGCCATCGAACAGCGCCGAGGTGCGCCAGACACTCGATGTGCTCGACAAGCTCGGGCTCCCGCGGCCCGGCAACGAGCTCGTCATCGCGCGCGCGGCGGCCAGCGTTGGCGCGTCGGCGAGGGCGATCGCAAGCTTTGCGCGGGCTGAGTCTGGCGCTCCACTGTCGCCGGCAGATCGCATGACGTACGCGGCTGCACTCGCGCGAGCGAGCAAGTCCGCAGACGCGATGCGCACGTACGCCACGCTGAGCGATGATGCGGCGCTCGGCGCTCTCGCCGAGTATCAGCGCGCGCGCTTGCTGGCCCAATCGGGCGATGGAGCTGCAGGCCGCGCGGCGCTCAAGACAGTCATCGAGAAACACGCCACGGTTCGCGCCGCTGCTGCGCCTGCGTTGCTGCTCCTAGCGGACCTTCAAGTCGATGACGGCGATCTTGCGGGCGCGCAGCGGTCGCTTCACGAGCTCGTCACGCATTTTCCCTCGGCGTCGCAAGCTCCGCTCGCGCGTTTCCGCTCCGGACTCATTGACTGGTCGTCGTCTCCAGCCAGTGCGGCGGTCGCGTTCGATTCGCTTGCAGCGCTCCATCCATCCGACGAAGAGGCAATCGCTGCGCGCTATTGGGCCGGCCGTGCCTATGAAAAAGCCAACAAGAAGAACGAGGCCGAGTCGCGGTGGCAGGCGATCATCCGTTCGTCACCATTGAGCTATTACGCGATGCGCTCCGCGGAGCGCCTGCACGCGAGCGCCTGGACTCCGCCGCAGGGCAGCGACACGGCCGCGCATGTTGCCGGCGTGGACAGTGCGGTTCGCCGAATCAGTGCATTGCGCACGCTCGGTATGGACGTCGAAGCCCATTTCGAGCTCGACGCACTTGCTGCACGCGCTGAGCGCACCCGAGCAGAGGCGCCGGCTGTCGCACAGGCGCTATTCGAAATGGGCGAGCCCGCGCGTGGTCTCCGCATCGCGCTCGCGACCATCGATCGCGGCAACGCGTCGCGCTCGCTGTATCGCCTGGCGTACCCGGCGCTCCACACCGATGCGCTCGTCGACGAGGCGAAGAAGAACGGCCTGGATCCAGCGCTCGTGGCGGGACTCATTCGCCAGGAGTCGAGTTGGAACCCACGTGCGATCTCTCCCGCAAACGCGCGCGGACTGATGCAGTTGTTGCCGAGTGTCGGCGCATCCATCGCCACCAGCCACAAGTTCCCGCTGTGGAACAACGCGTTGCTCCTGGAGCCCGACGTCAGTATCGAGCTTGGCACGGCGCACCTCTCGTCCAGCCTTCGGCGCGACACGCCGCCCGAACGCGCCTTGGCGGCATACAACGCCGGCGGCTCGCGCGTTGCCAGATGGGTGAAACGTCCCGGCGCGGACGATCCGGAGTTGTTCACCGAGTGGATCCCGTTTACCGAGACGCGCGATTACGTGCGTGTCGTGCTGCGCAATGCGGAGGTCTACCGAATCCTGTATGGCTTGAAATAGCGATGCGAAACGGGCGGAGCGCTTAGCGCCCCGCCCGTTTCGAACTCACGCGATCTGTCGGGCTTACCAGCCCGGGGCCAACTGAAGTCCATACACCCAGTTCTTTCCTGGCCGCTGGAACGGATGCGCCCAATACGCTTCGAGCACCGCATACCCCAATACGTTCACGCGCACCGACGCGCCGGCGCTTACCACCGGAATGCGGAGTCTCGCTTGATCGGTGCTGAGTGACGGACCCTGATCCGCGTTCCACGCTTCGCCAGCATCAACAAACGGTGAGAGCGTCAGCGGCAAATACGGGAAGTTGAACAGCCCATACTCCGGAACACCCAACACTGGAATGCGAATCTCGGCGCTCACCAACGCGAGCCGGCTACCGAGCAGTCGGTAATACGTCTGGCCCTCGCTCTGGTCCAACGACCCGTAGCTGTAACCGCGCATCAGCGTTTCTTCGCCGAGGAACAGCGGATACATGCGCAAGGAATCTTCACTGCTCCGCCCGTAGCGCCCGTAGTGCATCGCGCGGAATGCGAACGTGATGGGCCGCGCGAAGAAATACTTTCGGTAGTCCGCGAGCAGCGCGTTGTACGTCAGCGTTCCAACTGTGGGCGACACCTCGAAGCGGAAACGTTCGCCCTGGATCGGATTGGTGAACGCAGAATACGAGTTGTCGCCAACGTAGGCCGCCGATCCAGACGC
>JBDTMO010000279.1:0-7063 GCA_039934235.1 bacterium
GACGAACCCGCGAGCTCGACGTTCAGCGTGTCGAAGTAGACATCACTCTCGACCGTGTGGCCGAGTTGCTCCAAACCCGCGGCCAGCAATGCAGTGCGCCTGTGAATGCGACGCGCAATCGTCCGGAGCCCATCTGGTCCGTGCCACACTGCGTACATGCTCGCAATGACCGCGAGCAGCACCTGCGCCGTGCAGACGTTGGAGGTCGCCTTTTCACGACGGATGTGCTGCTCGCGTGTTTGCAGCGCCATGCGCAATGCCGGCCGCCCGCTCGAGTCGCGGCTTACGCCAATGATGCGGCCCGGCAGCATCCGCTTGAATTCGTCCTTCGTCGCGAAGAACGCCGCGTGCGGTCCGCCATACCCGAGGGGCACTCCGAAACGCTGCGTGTTGCCGACGCACACGTCCGCGCCCCATTCGCCCGGTGGTGTAAGCAGCACGAGGCTCATCAAGTCTGCCGCCACGACAACGATCGCGTCGGCAGCATGCACCTTCGCGCACGTGCCGCGATAATCGAGCACGGCGCCGTCTGTCGTCGGGTACTGAAGCAGGACGCCAAATACGTCGGCACCAATGCTCGACGCTTCGGCATCGCCAATCGTCGTCGCCATTCCTCGCGCGTGCGCCCGCGTCTGCACGACGTCAATCGTCTGCGGATGGCAGCGCGCGTCGATGAAGAAGGTGTTCTTCGCGTCGCCGCCTTTGGCCTGATAGGCCAGGAACATCGCCTCGGCGGCCGCGGTGCCTTCGTCGAGCAGCGACGCATTCGCGATCTCGAGACCCGTGAGGTCCATCACCATGGTCTGGTAGTTGAGCAGTGCCTCGAGACGACCTTGCGCGATTTCGGCCTGATAGGGCGTGTAGGCCGTGTACCAGCCGGGGTTCTCCAGGATGTTTCGCTGGATCACGGGCGGCGTGAGCGTGTCGTGATATCCGTAGCCGAGGTACGAGCGAAAGACGCGATTCTTGACCGCCAGGGCGCGCAGTGCGGCAAGCGCCTCGTGTTCGCTCGCGCCGGCGTGGATCGCCAGCGGCTTGCGCAAGCGGATCGCTTCAGGAACCGTCGCGTCGATCAGTGCATCGAGCGTCGGGTATCCGAGGGTGTCGAGCATGGAGGCAACATCACTCGCGCTCGGACCGACGTGGCGAGGAACGAACGAATCGGCGGCCGTCAGCGGCACGGACCGGTTTTGCGTCGTCATGGGGACCCTTGAGACGCGTGCAAACGCGTCGGTAGATGCGTCGGGGAATGTGGCGGGCAGTCCACAAAGTTATGTTCGGGGTCAAGCACAGGCCCAAGCCCAACCAAAATTAACGTCCCGACTCGTGCGCTGGCGCGTGTTGCATTCCCCGCCCCTCGATGGGCCAGCCAACATGGCGCTCGATCACGCGCTCATGGCGCGTGCGCGTCAGACTGGAGAAACGGTGCTGCGGGTCTACGAGTGGAATGCGCCCGTCCTCTCACTCGGGCGCAACCAGCGCGCCTGCAACGTCTATATCGACTCCGAGCTCACGCACCGAGGAATCGCCGTCGTGCGGCGGCCCACCGGCGGTCGCGCCTTGCTGCACCACCGTGAGATCACCTACAGCATCACTGCCCCTGTCCGCGCAGCCGAGAGCCTTGGGTTCGTGTACAATCGCGTGAACACGCTGCTGCTCGCCTCACTCTCCAATCTCGGCGTCTCGGCAACGGTCGCCCACCCGGCGTCTCGGGCTCTGCCACCCACCGATGTGCCCTGTTTCGCCGAGCCGTCGTCTGGCGAAATCGTCGTCGGGAATCGCAAGCTCGTTGGCAGCGCACAGTGGCGCGACGACGGCGCACTCCTGCAACACGGGTCCATCCTCATCGACGATGATCAGGCCCTTATTCCACAGTTGATGCGAGAGCCTGGTGCCATTCCATCAGCTCCCGCGACGCTGCGCGGCATCATCGGCCGCGCTCCATCAGCGCTCGAGATGCACGACGCACTCCTGCTCGCCGTACGCCGCATTGAAGATGCCGACGCCTCGGCGCTGGCCACTGAAGAGCTCGAACGGGTTGATACGCTGCCGTTCGTCGAGCGCTACCTTGACGCAGCATGGACGTGGCGACGGTGACGCCGAATAGAGGCGAGAGTCATTCTTGACCGCGTGATGCCACTCGTTCATCGTTCACGCTGCCCACTTCTCAATGCCGACGACCATGCTCCGCTACCTTCGCGTTTCTTCTCGACGAGCCGGCCGCGCCGCGCCCCTACTCTTCGCGTTGGTTGCGGTGGCCGGATGTAAAGGCGTCGAGGACGCAAAGACCTCGGGTCCGGCAGATATCGGCGGAACGCTCGTTATCGCCACAGCTGGCGACGCCAGCACCATGCTACCTCCGTTGATCACCGTCATTCAGGACCGCCAGGTCACTGACCTGCTCTACGATCGGCTCGCCGATATCGGGAACAGTCTCAATTCGATCGGTGACAAGGATTTCAAGCCGCAGCTCGCTGAACGTTGGGACTGGGCGCCCGATTCGATGTCGATCGCCTTTCACATCAATCCGCACGCAAAATGGCACGACGGGCTTCCCGTACGCGCCAGCGATGTTCGCTTCAGCCTCAACCTGATCAAGGACCGGGCGCTCGCCTCGCCCGCCGCGCCGCTCGTCACGAATATCGATTCGATTTCGGTGCGCGATTCACTGACGGCTGTGGCGTGGTTCAAGAAGCACACGCCGGAACAGTTTTACGACCTCGTGTACCAGGTCTCGATCCTGCCCGAACACGTTCTTGGCAACACGCCCGCTGCGAAACTCAAGGATGCCGAGGTCGGTCGGCGCGGCATTGGATCGGGACGCTTTCGTCTCGCCAAATGGGAACCGGGCGCGCGCATCGAGCTCGTTGCAGATACGGCGAACTATCGCGGTCGCGCCAAGCTGGACCGCGTGATCTTCGCCGTGTCGCCTGACTTCAACAGCGCGGTCACGCGGTTCTTCGCTGGCGACGCAGACCTCTTCGAGTTGCTGCGCCCCGAGCATCTCGCGAAACTTGCCACCGACACGACGCGCCGCATTCAGCGCTATCCGACACTCCAGTATTCGATCCTTAGCATGAACCTCAGGGATCCGAAGTCGCCGGGACAACCACATCCAATTTTCAGCGAGCGGGCGGTGCGCCGCGCACTGACGATGGCCACGGATCGTCGCGCCATGCTCAAGAACGCCTTCGATACGATTGGCGTGCCGTTGTATGGGCCGTTCCCGCGCGCCGTGTCCGTTGCGGATACGACACTGCCGCAGATTGCGTACGACACCACGCGCGCCAAGGCGTTGCTCGATTCTGCGGGCTGGGTGCCCGGTCCGGATGGTGTTCGCGTCAAGAATGGACATCGCCTGGAGTTTGGCATCACGGTGCCGGGCACCAGCGCCAACCGGAAGCAGTATGCCGTGTTGCTTCAGGACGCGTTTCGGCGCGTCGGCGCAGCGGCCACCGTCGATCAAACCGATCTCGCGACGTATATGTCGAAGCTCTCTGGCCACACCTTCGATACACAGATCGGCAACTACGCGACAGATCCAGGCGTCTCTGGCTTCAAGCAGAGTTGGTCGACGGCGGGCATCGGGGCCGACGGTGGCAACGCGGGCGCGTACTCGAATCCCGTGGTCGACGCATTGCTCGACAGTGCGACGTCCGCATTCGATCCCGCGCGCACCAAAGCGTATGCGCGCCGAGCCTTCGAGACGATCAGCGAGGATGCGCCCGGTATCTGGCTGTACGAGACGCCGGCGATCATGGGCCTCAGCCGACGCATTCGCACAACCACGTTACGCGCGGACGGATATTGGGCGGGCATCGCGGATTGGTGGATTCCGGCAAGTCAGCGCAACGCGCGCGACAAGATCGGTCTTCGGCCCGCGCCGTAAACCCGTGCGGCGGTACCTCGCGGCGCGGCTCCTCCAGTCACTTGGCGTCGTCGCGTTCGTCACCACCTTCGCGTTCGTCATCATTCACCTCGCGCCCGGTGATCCCATCGCCGCGGCGCTGTCTCGGCCGAACATCCCCGAGTCGGTGCGCGCACAATGGCGCGTTGCGTACGGGCTGGATCGGCCGGTCGGTGAGCAATACATCCGCTGGGTGACGAATACAGTGCGCGGCGACCTCGGTTACTCCTTTTCGCAGCATCGCCCCGTCCGCGACGTATTCGCCAAGGCGATGCCCAACACGCTGCTGCTTTCCGGCATCGGCCTCCTTCTCAGCTTCGCGATCGGCATTACAGTCGGGCTGCTGCAGGCAGAGCGCCCGGGCAGCGCGCGCGATAGATGGTTCGGCCGAGTGCTCCTCGTGCTCTATTCCGTTCCCGATTTCTGGCTTGCACTCGTCATCCTGATTCTCTTTGCGTATCGGCTCAAGCTTTTCCCCGCGGGAGGGATGACCGATGGCGTGATGTACGAGTATCTGTCGCCGGGAGCACGTTTTCTCGACCGGCTCAAGCATCTCGTGCTCCCAGTTTCAACGCTCGCTGTCCTCACCGCCGCAGGAACCGCACGCTTTCAGCGCGCCGCGCTCTTGTCGGTACTGCCAAGCGATTGGATGCGAACGGCGCTCGCAAAGGGATTGAGCTGGCGCTCGGCCGTTCGCCACCATGCCTTTCGCAATGCCCTCTTGCCGACGATCACGCTGGTTGGCATCAGCATTCCCGCTTTCGCCACCGGCGCGATTTTCGTGGAGAAAGTGTTTTCATGGCCCGGCATGGGTCTCGTCGTCGTCAACGCGATCGAGGCGCGCGACTATCCGCTCGTCACGGCAGGGGTGATGGTGATGAGCGTGCTCGTGGCCGCGTGCGCCTTGCTCGCGGACATCGCTGTCGCCGCAGCAGATCCACGCATTCGATTGAGCTGACGTGCACGCCCCGGTCAGTGTTGCTGCGTCGACTGTCCGTCATCGCCTACGGCGCGACCGTCGCGTCTGGATTGCCGTCGGCGTGCTGGGGACGATTGCGCTCATTGCAATCTTTGCGCGTTTCATCGCGCCGTACGATCCGCGCGCTCAGCTCGACATCTCGCACCTCCAGAGCCAGGCACCGTCGTTCGCGCATCCGCTTGGCACCGACACCTTCAGTCGAGACGTGCTCTCGCGTGTGATCTACGGCGCGCAAGTGTCGCTCACCGTTTCGCTCGTCGCCGTTTCCCTCGCGATGACATTCGGGACGCTCCTCGGCGCAATTGCCGGCTATGTTGGCGGCGTCGTCGATGCCGTGCTGATGCGCATCGTCGATGCGGCGTTCTCGGTTCCCGCACTGCTGTTGCTCATCGTGGTGACCTCGCTCTGGGAGAAGGTCAGCGTCGTCTCGTTGACGCTCCTGATTGCCAGTGTCGGCTGGTTCACGGTCAGCAGGTTGGTTCGCGCGGAAACGCTCGCGTTGCGCGACGCGGACTACGCGGTGGCCGCGCGAGCACTCGGCGTTCCGGGATGGCGCATTCTCGCGTTGCACGTGTTACCCAACGCAATTGGACCGGCAATCGTCTCCGCGACGCTCGCGGTGGGCAACGTCATCCTGCTCGAGGCCGGTCTCTCCTATCTCGGCATCGGTGTGCGGCCACCCACCGCGAGCTGGGGGAACATCATCGAAGAGGGTTCGACGCGCGTCGGAGACGTCTGGTGGCTCACTCTCTTTCCCGGACTGGCAATCCTCGTGACGGTATTCGCCTGCAATGCACTTGGCGACGCCTTGCGGGATGCGCTGGACCCTCGGCAGCTTCTTCCCGCGCACGACGACGCACCTTTTGCATAGAGGCATGACCGCTCCGCTCCTCGAAATCGAGAACCTCCGCACGTATTTCTACACCGACAACGGCGTCGCACGCGCGGTTGACGGCGTGTCGCTGCATGTCGGTGCCGGCGAAACGCTTGGCATCGTCGGAGAGAGCGGGTGCGGCAAGAGCGTCACGGCGCTCTCGATTCTTCGCCTGATCCGTGCGCCCGGCCGCATCGAGGCGGGAAGCGCGATCCATTTTGAAGGCACTGACTTGTTGACGCTCGCTGAGCGCGACATTCAACGTGTGCGCGGCAATCGAATCGCGATGGTGTTTCAGGAGCCGATGACGGCCCTGAACCCCGTATTCACCGTCGGTGATCAGATCGCCGAGGTGGCGCGCATTCACGCGGGCAGTTCGAAGCGGGAGGCCTGGGACAAGGCCGTCGAGATGTTGACACTGGTCGGCATTCCTGCGCCCGAGCAACGGGCGCACGAATATCCGCATCAACTGTCCGGTGGCATGCGCCAGCGCGTCGTCATCGCCATGGCCCTCGTCATGAATCCGGCGCTCGTCATTGCCGACGAGCCCACCACCGCGCTCGACGTCACCATCCAGGCGCAGATCCTCGAGCTGCTCGCCGACCTTACAAAACGATTGGGGACATCCATCCTCCTCATCACGCATGACCTTGGTGTCGTAGCGGAAAACTGCACGCGCGTCATCGTCATGTACGCCGGTGAAGTCGTCGAAGAGGCGCTCACGGCAGATCTCTTCGCGCGCCCGCAGCACCCGTACACCGAAGGCCTCCTCGGCGCGATGCCGCGAGTCGGCGATAACGTCGAGCGCCTCGCCACGATTCCCGGAACCGTTCCTCCACCCACGGCCTGGCCCAGTGGCTGTCGCTTCCGCGAGCGATGCATGTACGCATGGGAGCGGTGCGAGACGGAGCATCCTCCGTTGTACCAGATCGGCGCGGGGCACGTCTCGCGCTGCCATCTGGCCGTTGAGCCAGGGCGACGCGCACATCCGCATCCGCCACTCGCGGCGCAGCTGGGAGTCACCGCCGCATGACGCTGCTTTCCGTTCGCAATCTCACCAAGCATTTCCCCATCAAGCGCGGCGTCTTCGGCCAGGTGAGCGGGCAGGTCCGCGCCGTCGATGGTGTGTCGTTCGACGTCGCCGCCGGTGAGACGCTCGCGCTCGTCGGAGAATCCGGCTGCGGCAAGTCCACCACGGGCCGAGCGATTCTTCGCCTCATCGAGCCATCGTCGGGCACGGTGCAGTTCGACGGCAACGACGTGCTCGCGCTCGGTGCCGGTGACCTTCGGCGCTTGCGGCGTA
>JBDTMO010000280.1:0-7047 GCA_039934235.1 bacterium
CTGTATTGCTACGCCGCGACCGGCCAGGGGAAGGCCTTTCTCATATCAACTCTGCTCCTCTGCGTCCCTCTGCGGTTAAGAAAGGGTTGCCAAACTTAGCAAATCCGAACCGATCAACCCCACTAAGCCCCACAATGAAGATCACCAAACTCACAACCTTTCTCGTCCCGCCGCGCTGGTGCTTCCTCAAGATCGAAACGGACGAAGGCATCACGGGATGGGGTGAGCCAGTGCTCGAGGGACGCGCGCTCACCGTCGCCGCCGCGGTGAGTGAGCTCGGCGACTACCTCATCGGCAAGGATCCATTCCTCATCGAGGACCATTGGACCGTCATGTACCGCGCCGGATTTTATCGGGGCGGCGGAATTCACATGAGCGCCATTGCCGGCATCGACCAGGCGTTGTGGGACATCAAGGGCAAGGCGTTCAATGTGCCCGTACACCAACTGCTCGGCGGCCAGCTTCGCGATCGCATTCGCGTGTATTCGTGGATCGGCGGCGATCGGCCCGCAGACACCGCCGCGATGGCGCAGGAATGTGGTTCGCGCGGCTTTACTGCCGTGAAGATGAACGCCACCGAGGAGATGCAGTTCGTCGACACGCGTGAAAAGATCGACGCGGTGCTTGCCCGTGTTCGCGCGATTCGAGAGGCCATGGGTCCGCACTTCGGCATTGGCGTCGACTTTCATGGGCGCGTGCACCGGCCTATGGCGAAGGTGCTTGCCAAGGAGCTCGAACCGTACGACTTGATGTTCATCGAAGAACCAGTGCTGTCCGAGCATGCCGAGGCGCTGAAGGAAATTGCCAACCATTGCTCGACACCCATCGCACTCGGCGAGCGACTGTTTTCGCGATGGGACTTCAAGAAGATTCTCTCTGACGGATACGTCGACATCATCCAGCCCGATCCATCGCACGCCGGCGGAATCACGGAAACCAGGAAGATCGCTGCGATGGCAGAGGCCTACGACGTCGCACTCGCGTTGCATTGCCCGCTCGGCCCCATCGCGCTCGCGGCCAATCTTCAGCTCGACGCCGTGTGCTACAACGCATTCATCCAGGAGCAGTCGCTCGGCATTCACTACAATCAGTCAAATGATTTGCTCGACTACTTGAAGGACCCCTCGGTGTTCGAGTACAAGGATGGGCACGTCGCCATTCCGCAGGGGCCCGGCCTCGGCATCGAGATAGACGAAGAGCGTGTCGCCGCGGCCGCGAGCATCGGTCATCGGTGGCGCAATCCCGTTTGGCGCCACGCCGATGGAAGTTTTGCCGAGTGGTGAGCGACCGACCCACGCGTTCGCGGTTCGTGATCATGGTGATGCTGTTCATCACCGTGGTGATCAACTACCTCGATCGCAGCAATCTTTCCATAACCGCGCCGGGCATGCGCGCGGAGCTTGGCCTCGACGCAGCGCAGATGGGGCTCATCTTTTCGGCGTTCGGCTGGACGTATGCGCTCTGCCAGATTCCCGGAGGCTGGCTCGTTGATCGCGTGGCGCCGAGGGTGCTGTACCCTGCGCTGATCGCGCTGTGGTCTGCCGCGACGGTGTTGCTCGGCTTTACGTACACCGTTGCCGGATTGATTGGGATTCGGCTGCTCATCGGCATGCTGGAGGCGCCGTCATATCCCATCAACAATCGCGTGGTGACGACGTGGTTTCCTGAGCGCGAGCGAGCGTCGGCGATCGGCTTCTACACGTCGGGGCAGTTCGTCGGCATCGCGTTTCTGACGCCAGTGCTGGTCTGGATTCAAGCCACCGTCGGTTGGCACATGGTCTTTGTCGCGACCGGTGCGCTGGGCATCGTGTGGTCAATTGCCTGGTACGCGCTCTATCGCGAGCCGCGGGAGTTTCGGCAGGCGAACGAGGCGGAAGTCCAGCTCATCCGCGACGGTGGTGGCCTGGTCGATCTCAACCTTCGTCAGCGCAGCGAGACGAAGGCGCTAACTGGCGCTGACCTGCGTGAGGTGTTGTCGTCGCGAAAATTGTGGGGCGTGTACTTCGGTCAATTCGCGTTGACGTCGACGCTCTGGTTTTTCCTTACATGGTTCCCAACGTATCTCGTCCAGGCGCGCGGGATGGACTTCGTGAAGGCGGGCTTCCTGGCGTCGGTGCCGTTCCTTGCGGCGTTCGTGGGCGTGAATTGCGGCGGCCTGCTTTCCGACTTTCTCGTGCGACGGGGGGCGACACTTGGCACAGCGCGCAAGGTGCCAATCATTGCGGGGCTGCTACTCTCGAGCAGCATCATTGGCGCGAACTACGTCGATGCGCCAACGCTTATCATCGCCTTCCTGACGCTCGCATTCTTCGGCAACGGTCTCGCGTCGATCACGTGGTCGCTCGTATCCGCGATGGCACCAGAGCGGCTACTTGGACTGACAGGCGGCGTGTTCAACTTCGTGGGCAACCTCTCGGCCATCACGGTACCACTTATCGTTGGATATCTCGCGCGCGACTACGGCTTCTCAGTGGGGCTCACTTATGTGTCGACGCTCGCGTTGCTCGGGGCGCTCTCGTACATGTTCGTCGTCGGCAAGGTCGAACGCCTTCGGGACGCTGGAGCCAGCTAACCGCGCCCCGCGCTACGGTCGGGCGGTGCGGAATTCGACTTCACTCCAGCGGGCCGCCTGCCTGTCGAACCGCGCGCGATCCGGTTCGGAGCTGATGAGTTGCCGGAGCTGTAAATCACGATTGCTCACGAGCCCCACACGCTTGGCGAGGCTGGCCGATTTCGGCCCGGCAATCGTCATCTGCACCGTCCGTTCGCGACCAATGATTTTGCGTGCCTTTGCGGAGGCATCCACGGTAAGCGAAATACCCGCGAACAGCTCCTTCATCACGGCGCTGTTCACCTCTTCCACATTCACGGCCTTCGGCGCGACGCTGTTGGCGTCCGCGGCCGTCTCGATCTTGCCGCCATTCGCGATGTACTTCTTCGTGTAGATCAGTATCGCTCCGTATTTCGCCTGCGGACCGAAGCGCTGTTCGGCTGCCGCTGGCTGGAGCAACTGCCAATCCTGGATCTCTGCACTCTTCGGTGCGCCACGCGCGGACATGCTCGCGAGTTCCGGACGCTTCACTCCATCGATGATCAGGAGAGGGCGCGCCGGCGCTTCTTGTTGAGCTGCGACCTCCGTGAGCACTGGCGCTACGGTTGCGCCGATCGTCAAGACTGCGACGAGCGCGACGCCAAGCTTCGTCTTCACTCGTGCGCCTCCGGAGCCGTATCCGTAGCAGTGTGTACGTTTTCGTACATTAAAAACCCAGGCCTTTGGTGCTGAGCCGAACTCGCATGAGCTTGTGGTCGCACGTCATGTACAAGGTGGCTCCATCGTCACCAAACGCCACGTTCGAGGTGCGCTCACCCGTGATGATTGTGCCGAGGTGCTTGCCCGCCGCATTGAAAATGAGGACGCCGCCAGGGCCGCTCGCGAACAGATTGCCTCGGGCATCCACCTTCATGCCGTCGGGGGAACCGATCCGCCCCTGCGCGACGAGCGCCGCGGGATCAAAGAACACTCGGCCACGCGCAATCGTGCCGTCCGCCTGAATGTCGTACGACATCCACAGCGGTTTCGTCCCGTCGGAAATGGCGACGTACAGTATGCGGCCGTCCGGGGACAAGGCGATGCCGTTTGGAAACGTGAGGTCTTTCGTGAGCAGCGTGAGTTCGCCGTTGGGCTTCAGGCGAAACACGCCGTTGAAAGGAAGCTCCTTCGCCTTGCTGTCATTGAGTCCATCCAGGCCGTACGGAGGGTCCGTGAAGTACAGGTCCCCGTTGGGATGGAACACCAGATCGTTCGGGCTGTTGAATCGCTTGCCGTCGTAGCGATCGGCGAGTGTCGTCTTGGTGAAGACGGAGTCGTTCAGCCGGGCGATCTGGCGATTGCCATGATCGGCCATGACAAGTCTGTCGTGCGAATCGAAGGCGAGCCCGTTGCTCCCGAGCTCTCGGCCAAATGGCGTAGCGCCGCTATAACCGGCGGGGCGGAGGAAGGTCGTGATACCCTCTCCCTCTTTCCAACGGTTGATCGCATTTCTCGGAATGTCACTGAACAGCAAATAGCCACCGCTCTTTCGCCACACCGGACCCTCGGTCCAGTCGAACCCCTCGGCAAGTTTCTCGATGCGTGCGTCGCGCGGCACCAAGGCGTCGAGCGTCGGATCGAGACGTTCGATGCGGCCGATTGGTTCGTTTGACTGCGCGCGAAGGTTCAGGGCGCCCATACCAAGACCAGCAATGCAGAGCGAGACGAACTGGTACGGCACGCGGTGCGGCATCACGCGGAACCTCGAGGCAGGGGTGGGGAGGGCGGGTAAAGCTGGAGCGTCGGCGATACTTGTCAATCCGAGCGCTCCAGCACTACCCCTCTTGCCCACGATTCCCGCGATCTGCTACGGCCGCTTCGCCTTCACGGCATTGAGGACGGCGCAGATGGCCATCGCCTGAATCTCTGCGTCCTCTTGCGTGCGTTCCGTTCGCGTCCCGTAGTACACGCGGTGAATGTACCGGCTCTTCTGGTGCCGGATATTGATCGAGCGGTTGGCGATATCCGGTACCACTTTCCACGGTCCGCGGCCCGGAGCTGTGCAATCGAGACGGCTGAGATCAATAGGAGTCATGGTCGTGTTGGAATTGTAAGAAACTTGCCGAGTTACCCCAAGGGGAATGAGGCAATCGGAGCTCGCCATTGCGAGCCGGTACGATAACTTAAGATATTCTAAGCCATTCCGCATCAGTAATCTTTGGGAACGTGCCTGAGTATCGGCTTACAACACCATAAGTTGCTACCTTTAGGCGCCCGGAACAACCTTTTTCCTCGATACGACACCAATGCCCGCCATTATCACCGACATCTACGCCCGCGAAATCCTCGACAGCCGCGGGAACCCCACCGTCGAATGCGACGTGATTCTCGACAGCGGCATCATGGGCCGAGCGGCTGTGCCCAGTGGCGCCAGCACGGGTGAACATGAGGCGGTGGAGCTCCGCGACAACGATCCAGAGAGATATCTCGGGAAAGGCGTCCTGCTCGCGGTGCAGAATATCGAGGAGACCATCGCGCCGGCGCTTGCGGGAGCCGACGCGACGGACCAGATGGGCATCGACGCTGCCCTCATCGAGATGGACGGAACGCCAAACAAGTCCGTCCTCGGTGCCAATGCAATCCTTGCCGTCTCGATGGCGGTCGCGCGTGCCGGCGCAAGTGAGCTCGGACTCCCCCTGTGGCGCTACCTCGGCGGACCGCTCACGCGCATCATGCCAGTGCCGATGATGAACATCCTCAACGGTGGTGCGCATGCGACCAATACCGTGGACTTCCAGGAGTACATGATCGTTCCGGTGGGCGCAGAGTCATTCAGCCACGGGCTTCGGATGGGCGCCGAGGTGTTTCACGCCTTGAAGAAAGTGCTTGTCAAGAAGAAGCTGAGCACCGGCGTGGGCGACGAGGGCGGCTTTGCTCCGGACCTCAAGAGCGACGAAGAGGCGATTACCGTCGTGCTCGAGGCCATCGAGGCGGCGGGCTACGCGCCGGGTCAGGACATTGCGCTCGCCCTGGATTGTGCGGCGAGCGAGCTACATAAGGATGGGAAGTACACGTTCAAGAAGAGCGGCGCGGGCACGCGGGACGCCGCAGGCATGGTCGAGCTTTACACGAAGTGGATCGAGACGTACCCGATCGTGTCCATCGAGGACGGCCTGAGCGAGGATGACTGGGATGGCTGGAAGCTGCTCACCGACGCAATCGGCGACCGTTGCCAACTCGTTGGCGACGACTTGTTCGTCACCAACACCGAGCGCCTCGCGCGCGGCATCGAGATGGGCGTGGCCAACTCCATCCTCATCAAGGTCAACCAGATCGGCACGCTGACGGAGACGCTCGAAGCCATCGAGATGGCGCGTTCCGCGGGCTATCTCACCGTCATCTCTCACCGGTCCGGCGAAACGGAAGACACGTTCATCGCCGATCTCGCGGTGGGAACGGGTGCAGGCCAGATCAAGACGGGGTCCGCTTCGCGTACGGATCGCGTTGCCAAGTACAACCAGTTGCTGCGCATTGAACAGCAGCTGGGTGGTGCGGCGGAGTATCCTGGCGGCACCATCTACGGGATGTAAGACATGACGTCGACGAAGCGGTCAGCTGTCGGGCGCCGAGTGTTCGGCGCGTGGGCGGTGCTTGCGATGGTGGCGGGCATGACTTCGGTTGCGCGGGCGCAATCAGCGCTGCCGCTTCGCTCGACAGTTTTTCCGGCCGACAGCGCCCGCTCGCGCAAGGCGGGCAACATACCCCAGCGGTCTATTGTCGATACGGCGACAGCGATCCTCGCCAAGCTGGAGATGCACGAGACGACGCTTCCTGCGGGCGCCATGCCGCACCCGGCGCACAAGCACGTGCACGAGGAGTTGATCATGGTGCGGAGCGGGACCATCGAGGTGCTGCTGGACTCGAAGACGCTGAAGGCGGGTCCTGGGGACATCGCGTTCATGGCGTCGAATGAAATGCACGGGTTCCGGAACCCCGGCCCTGGTCCGGCGTCGTATCTGGTGGTCCGGCTCGACACGCGCGATCAGCCGGCCGAAGTAAAGCCCTGAGCGAATTGAAGGACCGGTGGTTTCAACTGGTCAGCGCGATCCCTCCGGCGGTCATCCGCACGAGAGAGGCAACCGCAACTGCAACTGCAACTGCAACTGACGATCGCGGATTTCGCGGAAAAAGCGCGGATAAAACAAAAGTCAAAACAATGCAGTTTGCTGTATCCGCGTATTTCCGGGAAATCCGCGATGAGCAGTTGTCGTTGCTTTTGTGACTCCGGGCGCCCGAGCACGAGCAATTCAGGGCGCAACGCTTTGACTTTGTGCCCAACGTTGGGATCTACCCTCGCAGCGCCGTGAGCCCAATTCGCGGGTATCGTGCATCCCGAAACGAGCGGTCGTTCGTGCGGGATTACAACGTGCGCCCTTTCCACGTAGTGAACACCCTTGTGCCATCGGTTGACGACCCCTACAATCGCGCGCTCCGGTTAAACGTTTCAGAAACGCCCG
>JBDTMO010000281.1:0-7044 GCA_039934235.1 bacterium
CAAGGGCGACTTCAAGGGTGCGATCGCTGACCTGACGTCGTTGAGTGCGAAAGTTGGAAGTGGCGCTAGCGCAGCTGGCGTTCGTGGTCTTCTGGGCGACGCGACCGCTCAAAACGAGAAGCCTGCCGATGCGGCAGTGGAGTATGAAAAGGCCGCCGCGCTGGCGAGCGGCCCGAATGAGAAAGCCTATTGGCGGGCCAAGGCGGGCCGAGCCTATCTGTTGGCCGGGAAGATTCCGGAGGGCCGGAAGATCTTTGAGGAACTGGCAGCCCAGTCGGACAATGATGCCGCGGCAACCGAGGCCCGTGTGCGGCTTGGTGAGATTACGGCCGGCGTAAAGCCGTAGATTCCTGGATCTCTGATAGATTCGGCCGAGCGACTCGAGGCCGTTGATTTACTGAGGTGCTGTGAATTCATGAGCGGGCCGTCTTCAATCCGAAGGCGGCCCGCTTTGGTGTGTTGGTCTTTCGAGGTCAGGCAGCGCGCCGGACTGCGCCTCCCATAATTCGTGGACGCAGTCACCGCGGACCGAGCGTCATTATATGATGCCGGGGAATGTGACATCAAGCCGCCATCAGTGTTGTAATCGCTGCCATTTTAGTTCGTATAAGATGTATTATGTAAACTACTGGCTGTGGGAAAGTGTGGAGAACGTATCGCTATCTACGCCTATTCTGTACGCAAAGTATTTTGTGGCAACAAGCTACAACGCAGACATCATCCAATTAGTCAGGATGGCCATTCCCCGCCTCTAGGATTACTTTGGAAGCGGAGTCGGTTGCAGCTACTGTCGCGAACGCTGGCGGATTGTCTCGCGCAGAATCCAATTTCCGCGCGAGTCATTATCCACCTAGAGCTCCCCGAATCGGCCCTCGAAGACAATCCGTGCCTCTCCGGCCAGTGACGGATGCCACCCATCCGCATCCTTCGACAGGCGAACCTTGAGCACCCGACCGGAACGGGTTGTCAACGCTACGCGGTCACTGGCCTCGCCGGTTTCCGCCAGGAGAATCGCCGTCGCAACCGCACCGGTTCCGCACGCCAGCGTCTCGCCCTCGACGCCTCGCTCGTACGTCCGAATGCGCCAACCGCCCGATGCGTCAGGTGAGACAAAGTTCACATTCGCGCCAGCCGGCAGCGACGCATCGTTCCGCAGCGGTCGGCCCCGGCCCACCACATCCGCCGTAGAAACGTCGTCCACTCGCACGACGAGATGCGGAACTCCAGTCATCGCGTAGCCGATCCATCGCTCAGCGGGCTCAAGCCGAAATGGCAGGCCCGAGCGAACGTCACTCACGGTCGGCATGTCCACTTCTGGGCTCTCTTCCAGCAGCCTGACGTCGAGAACGCCAGCGTCGGTCTCCACGCGGAATTGCCCTTCGCGCAACAGCCCGAGCTCCGATGCCAAGCGTGCTGAGCAGAGCGTCGCGTTGCCGCACAGGTCGGCTCGTGAGCCGTCGCTGTTCAGGTACGTCATCCGATAGTCAGCGACGCGCGACGGCTCCAGCAGCACCAACCCATCGGCTCCGATACCTGTCGCCCGAGCGCATATCGCCTGAACGACGGCAGGCTCAGACAGCTGATCGCCCGGTTCCTTGGTGGCATCCACTACCACGAAGTCGTTGCCTGAGCCGCTCATCTTGTAGAAGGTGCGGCCGTTCGGAAGCATCAGACGACTCCCCGGATGGCCCACCAGCGCAGACGCCAAACCATCCAGAAAGCCTCGCGCTGGATGTTGAACGACATCTTGCTCGTTCCCTCAGAACGGTCCACGAACACGATCGGGATCTCAACAATTCGAAAGCCTTTCTTCCAAGCACGGAAGCTCATCTCGATCTGGAAGGCATAGCCGTTTGACCGCACGTCCTCCAAATCGATGGCTGCAAGGACTTCCCTGCGAAAGCACTTGAACCCGCCCGTGGCGTCCCAAAGCTTGAGACCGGTTATTCGACGCGCATAGATGTTCGCGCAGTAGCTGAGGATCAGCCGGGCGATGGGCCAGTTCACGACCGTCACTCGGCCCTGCTGGTAGCGTGATCCCACGACGAGATCGGCCTTTTTCGCCGCTTCCAGAAACTGCGGCAAATGGATGGGGTCGTGCGAGAAATCGGCGTCCATCTCGAGTACGTATGTGTAATCGCGCTCGAGCGCCCACTTGAAACCCGCGAGATACGCGGTACCGAGTCCCATCTTCTTCGGCCGATGGAGCGCATGGACGCGAGGATTAGTCTTGGCGATGCCGTCAACCACGGCCCCCGTACCGTCTGGCGAGCCGTCGTCGACGATCAGCATCTCGATGCGCGCATCCTGCGCAAGCACGCGATCGATCAGCCGCTCGATGTTCTCCCGTTCGTTGTACGTCGGGACGATGATGAGAGCCTTCTCAGCCAAGACGCCTCCGGTCGATCACCACGCCTCCCACGAGTATCAGGACTGCGAGCAAAAGCGCCGCTATTGTGATTCCCTTCCCCGAGTCGATCGCCGCATCATGGAATGAAAGCTCGACGGAACGCGCTCCCGTGGGAAGCGGCACACCGATGAGGTTGAAATCGGCGCGATAGGCGGCCTGTGGCTTTCCGTCAATGTTCGCCGTCCAGCCCGGGTAATAGTTCTCCGCGACAACGAGTGCTGAGCCAGCCGGAGCCGGGTCGCTCAGCGCTATCATCGCATGGCCCGGCGCCAACTTGGACGTCGTCGCTGTAATTGTGCTCGGCGCGGGCATCGCGGTGGGCGGGGAGAACAGCAGCGTCGACGTGTCGCTGAACACAGCGAGTCGTTTGGGATCAAAGCGCGGATCGACGACGGCCGGAAGCACATTGCTATCCGGTGCCTTGGCCATTGCTGACGCAACCCAGGCGTAAGGGTGGTCGCCTGGAATCTTGTAGAGGTAGACGACAGATCCTGCCGAATTCTTGATCGGTCCGACAACAAGCTTCATGCTCGTGTCGGCGAGCGCCGCATTCGTGTAGAGATATCGAACGTTCTCGTGCCGAAAGAACATCGGCGTCAACATTACGGGCGGGACATTTGGCGCGAGCTGGAATTCCGAAACCTGCTGGTAGCGTCCGATCTGATTGCCATGGTACCCGGTGATCGAGCGAATGCCATGCACCATCAGGCCGGTTCCCGTGCCCAACCTGTCGGTGCCGTAATACGGGTCGGGGTGTGCGAGCCCCGAGTCACTCTGCGCGATCACCGCAACGCGAAACGGCTGCGGATCTTTCTTCATGTACTCGATTGCAGCATCAGACGCGTACAGCACGCGAGCAGGCGGAGAAAAGAGCCAGTACTCGCGCTCGACGCTCCAGAGATCGAGCGCGACAACGAGCGTCAGCAGCCCACCGGCGACGCGCGCCGGAACGCGGCCCGAGACAAGACCGAGTACCAGGCCGGCAGCGGCGATAACGAACAGCGCACTTCTCCAGGCACCGAGAAGCACCTCGCCGGCATTGGCCTCCGCCGCGCCCGCCCGCTGATCGCCGATTGCCGCCGCGACATTCGGGTCGTATCCACGCGCGAGGGCGAGGCTCTTGCCCGCACTCCGCGCTTCGCCGCGGGCCAAGACGCTCACGACACCGACCGACGCAAGCAACGCGAGCCCGAGAGCGAATCCGCCCCAGGCGAGCGCAATGCGACGTGTCCCCTGCTTCATCAACAGGCGTTCGGTACCCAAGGCCGCCAGAATCGCTGCGGAGAACCCGAACAGGTAGATGATGGTGCTTGGCGCCTGGAAGAACTTTGTACCTGGTACGAGCTCGTAGATGATGCGGAAAAACGGCGTATTGCCGCCGAGTGCCCATAGCAGGCTCACGATAGCCGTGGCGAGCCAGAATCGCTTGAATGCTGTCCTGGCGTTCCACAGGCCGGCCGTCGCCAGCAGAAGCACTGGGCCGCCGATGTACTCACTGTGGAAATGAATTCCGTTCTGGCCCCAGTACTTGTCGAGTATCCCCGTGAACTGCGGGAGATACATGTTGAACAGCTCGATGATAGGGAAGGAAAAGTTCGTCGCGAACGAGTAGTCGCGCCCGCCCGCGCGCGGCGAGTATGCCACGTATTCGCGGAGCGGCGCGAACTGTATGGCACCAATCGCGAGGCCGACCAGCACGGCGCCGAGTGCGAACGCAAGCCGCCGGACGGCCGTCCGCCGATCGAGTTTCTGACCCGAGGCATCCGACCCGAGCGCGAGGAAGAGTGCAAAGGAGCCGCACATCAGCAGCATGTATTGCAGGAGCTGCGGGTGCGGGCTCAGTATCGCGAGGCCAATCGTCAGCGCAAATACTCCCCACGACCAATTACGTCCGTCCCGAATGCCGCGAACGAGTAACCAGAGCGCGAGCGGCAAGAGAGCCCCGACGAACAATTTTCCGTCGTGCCCTGGTGACGCGTACGACGCGATGGGTCCGCCGAGCAGGTAGGCCATGCCTCCGACGAGGGAGGGAAAGAATCCCAGTCCCCATGCGCGCAGGAAGCCGTATGTGAACAGCCCGGCAAGAAAAGTGTGGATGATGAAGCCCCACGTCATACCGACGTCGGTGCCGACCAGGAGACGCAGGAGTTGCGTTGGGTAAAAGATGTCGCCATGCATGGCGGCGACGTATGGCAGTCCGCCGAACATGTACGGATTCCACTGCGGGATTCCCTGCCCAGCGCGCAATGACTGTACGGCGAAGTCGCGAAACGCGAAGCCAGCGATGTACTGATCGCTGCGCGCGTTCACGAGAAAGAGGCCACTCAGCGCTGGATACGCGAGTGCCATGGTGGCCAGCGCATACGAGAGCGCGGCCCATCCTATTGCGAAGCGCGGCGCCGGTACTGATGACGCCGCGGGGGATTTATCAGGTCGGGACATCCGATTGGTCGGTAGTCGGCGAACGACGGCGCATCCGATGATGCGCCCAGAAGAGAATGGCTGGCGTGACTTCCAGCAGCGTCAACCAGATCCGCGATGTCAAGGTGACGAGCGCCGCATCAGGATGCGTCGCCAATCCAGCGAGCTGGAGAAATTCCAGCATGGCTGTTTCGCGAAAGCCGACGCCGGCAGGCGCGAAGAGGAAAATGTAACCGATGAGATACGAGCTCGTGTAAGCTGCCAGATACTCGAAGTACCCGCCAGACGCCTTGCCTAACACTCCGGCGACGAAGAGATGGAAAGCGGCGCCGTAAATGAGCCACGAAAGGACGTTCCCGATCAGTGAATAGACGACCGCACGTGTCGGAAGGGTTGCCTCCAGTCGCCGCCCGATCAACCGTCCGATTGCCGGGGCGAGACGGGGAATGATGAACGGCGTGAGCAGCAACGCGACGCAGGCGGCTACAACGGCCGCAATTGTCAGCGTCTGCATCCCCGCCGGTAGCCGCTGCAGGAGCAATGCGCGCCCACTCACCAACGCCACCACGAAGCCCGCGGTGATATTGACCACCGTACCGAGCAGCGCGGACCCCGACGCAGCAATGGGCGAGACATCGAGCTCCCGCGCCATCGCGCCCATCGCACCAATTTGCCAGACCTTGCCCGGGATGTAACGCCCGAGATTCGACACGCTCCACACGCGCGCTGCGCTGAGGAACGGCAAGTGCTGGTTCCAGCATGACAACACGCGACGCCAGGTTTCGACGAGTACGGCGTGCGCGAGCAGGAACACTGCACCTGACAGGGCGATGAAGCCCCACCGCGGTTCATTGCGCAGCGGTTGCTCGCGCAACTCGCGCAACCCATGCGCGAGGTTGTTGCCCACCCTGACGAGCACGTACGCGGCAAGCATCCAGCCGGCGGCCCGCAGAAGCGTCTTACGTCGCGCTGTGTCCAACGACCGTGCGATAAATGTCCGCGTAGCGCCGCGCGACTGATTCCGGGGCGAACGTGGCCAACGCGTGGAGTCGTCCCGCCGCGCCAAGTGCCGCGCCCAAGTCGTCGCGCTCGAGGATCGTTTGCACCGCCGCCGTAAGCGCCGCCGCGGTTCGCTCCTTGACGAGCAGGCCTGTCCGCTCGTGTTGCACCACATCGGGAAGCCCGCCTGAATCAAACGCGACAACTGGTGTCTCGCACAACTGCGCTTCAACGGCGACGAGTCCGAGCCCTTCTTCCGACGACGGAACAACCAGGGCGAAGGCGCGCTGGTAGAATGTCGTGAGCGCGAACTGCTTTACGGCGCCATGAAAAATCACGCGTGATTGCACGCCCAGCTCATGCGCCCGCGCCTCGAGCGCTGCGCGATCGGGACCATCTCCAACGACGTCGAGGCCAACATCGAGGGGCAGCCGGGAGAGCGATTCGATCAATAGATCGATTCCCTTCTGCGGCATGAGACGCCCGACAAAGAGCAGTCGTCGCGAGCGCACGACGTTTTCGGCGGGCCCGAACAACTCCGTCGCCACCGGCATCGGCGCTACGATGGGTTGGCGCGTGCTGACGATGGCCTGGGTCTCTTCAGCGAGCCAGCGTGAGACCGCCGTCACTGCCGCCGAGTGCTGGAGGACGTGCCGGAATGCCGGACGCGAGACCGAGATATTCCTTGCCATGCGCACGTCTGTCCCGTGCAGCGTCGTCACGAGTGGCAGACCCGACATGCGCGCGACCCACGTAGCGGCCAACCCGTTGGGGAACCACCAATGGGCATGAACCAGTGCCGGATGGAACGCACGTTTTGCGTGGATGCCAGCCTGGAACTCTGCGCCAAGGAACCCGACGAGCGTGAACTTCGCACTCCATGTGTCACGCACCTGTTCGGCCATGTTACCACCGTACGCGAGCGTCTCGAAACGGCGGGGCGCGTACCGAAACCGTTCGACCTCCACGCCGCCCATCGACTCGCGCGCATCGAGCCCCGACGCACCAGGCGCAACGACGCGGACGTTCACTCCCTCGTTCAGCAATGCGCGGGCGAGCCGAAGGATGAACGAACCCGCGGCGTCCCCGTCGTCACGCGGGAACGAGTGCGTCATGAAGAGAACGTTCATCCGCTACTTGTCGTTCGCGTTCGCAGAGCGGAGCTCGTCGAGCTGGTGGCGCAGCTCTCGCACTTCAGCGCGCTGATTGGCGAT
>JBDTMO010000282.1:0-7032 GCA_039934235.1 bacterium
TGGCGTCGCGACGCCCGGCCACTTCGTCGCGCTCCGCATATTCGCCCTCGGCACGCAGGCCCTTTTTCTCCCAGATCGTCTTGCCGTTCGTTTGATCGACGATCTGCACGTCCAGCGTAATTTGTAGCCGACGACGGGAGGTCACGGCCTGCGATGGGTTGGCGCTGTAGCCAGTCGGTACGTCGACATCATAGGCACGGACGACGCCCCGTACGACGGCATCCGCGCGCCCCTCGGGCGCATCGCGGACGCCGAGGCGCGGCTGCAGCTCCTTCCGCATCGTTTCGAAGATCTCCTTCTGCAGTTCCGGAGTCGGCGTTTCGTTGTCGAACGGCTGAATCGCCATCGTGCGAATGTGGCCGGGCAGACCACCGCCAGCGAAGCCATACCCAGGAGGCCGGCACGCCGCGACGACAACGAGCAGCGGAAGAATTCTACAGAATCCAGATGGACGGATCGAACGGAGCAGCGACATCTGATTGTTGTATGACGAGCGAGAGGGTCCGGCGCGCCGCCTCATTGCGGTAGTGCACCTTCTGATCTGCGGAGCGTTCGACCCACTCCTGCAAGCGCCCACCATCGATGCGCTCGAGCCGGGTCAGGGTATCGCCGCGAAAGGACGCTCGCCAATGAACGGGTGACCCAATGTCGGCGCGGAGCACGGCCCCGTCAACGCGGACGACCGTGTCGCGCTCCGCGGGCACGTCGAATCGGCCAAGGGCTGCCCAAAGAAGCGGGCGCGGTGGCACGAGCTTGCGGGCCATATCCGGACCGGGAACCTTGAGCGAGTCGCCGATCATGACGGCGGCTCCGCTACCGAATCCGCCGGCAAGAAAAAAGTCCAGCCGAATGCTGTCGGGCGACGCGAGGCGCGAAACGCCATCCCCTCGTGCGGTGATCTCCCCGTCGCGGAGTTCCCACTGAAAAACAATCTTTCGCCGACCGTCAGGCAGAATTCCGCGCGGAAGTAGGCGCACGGGTGCGATGGTGCCCGGTAGCGCGCCGACTCGCGGAGGCGCGCAACCAGCAACAGCAAGCAAGATCAGTGCGGCGGAACTAGTGAACCGTAACACGAACAATGGGATCTCCCTGGACAACGCGATCGAGGACATCTCCTCCCTCGACGAGCTCTCCGAAAACGGTGTACCCGCCATCGAGGTGCGGTTGAGGCGAGTGCGTCACAAAGAACTGGCTGCCGCCCGTGTTTGAACCGGACAGTGCCATTCCCAGTGTGCCTCGACCGTACCTTCGGCGATTCAACTCGTCTCGAATGGCATATCCGGGCCCACCGTTGCCGTCTCCCCGCGGATCGCCGCCCTGCACGACGAAGTTGGGCACGACACGATGAAAGCGCTGCCCGTCGAAGTATCCGCGCTTCGCAAGGTCGACAATGTTGTGCACGGTGATGGGTGCATCTGCCACAAATAGCGCAAGCTCCATCGTGCCACGCTCGGTCAGAATCCTCAGTATTGGCGCCGGTTGAGCGGACTCTCGCGCACGATCTTCGTACCACGAGAGTGGGCGTGCGGTTCCCATGCTATCCCGCCAACCCGAGAAAAGAGCGATGCGTGCTGCTGCGTTTCGCTCGAGGGGATCCACCGGGCGAAGAATGGTTGCAAGCCTGCGTTTCACCGAGTCCGGCAGGGTTTCTACGTGACGCGCGAGCACGGTGTCGGCCAACCGCCAAAAGGCGAGCCGTGCATCGTTATCGCCGTCGATCAGCGAGATGCGATAGGAAGGAAGCGCTGCCGCGAGATCCTCCACTGACGCTCCTCGCGTCAGGCCAGCAAGCGCCGCCGCGCGAACGCCGACGTCGGTGTCGTTGAGCATCGTGCGCAAACGCGCGCGAACGACTTCCCGCACTAGCGCGCTATCCGCGAGCGTGGCGGATGCAGACGCGGCGGCGGCGCGAACGCGTCCGTCGGGGTCATTGCTCCACCGCTCGAGGCGACGCTCCGCTCCGAGTGCGGGTCCGGCCCCATCCAACTCGGCGGCCGCCGAGCGGAGCAGCCAGTCGTCGCTCGACGCCCAGGCTGCCGCGACGCCCAAATTGAGGCCGTGCTTCAGAGCGCCCGCCGCAATCGCCCTGCGCACCACGAAGGTGGTTTCGGCGTGGAAGAGATCTGTCCACAGCGCGGTTGACGTGTTAGCCACCGGCTCAAGCGACTGCGCGGCCGTCAGCCGCACGCCCATGTCCAAATCCTTGAGCGCCGCTACGATCGTCGTCTGGGCGGACGCGCCGTACGTCGAGATAGAGCGCACGGCATTGATGCGCACGCGCGCACTTGTGTCGGAGACGAGCCGCAGCAAGTTCTCCCGGGCAAGTTGGCCGAGGGAGTCGCCCGCCATCGCTCTGGACGCACCGCGTGCAACCTGCTCTCGGACGGAGGACCACGGCGACCCGGCTTGCGCGAGCAGAGCCCGAAGCCCTGCTGCGCTACGCCCTCGTGCGATTGCATACGCCGCGCGCCACGCGATCGCGCTGTCGCGGCTTTCCAGCATGGGTATGATGGCTGCGGCAGGTATCGGACGAAGTCGCGTGGCGGCGAGCAGGAGGGCAGCGTGCGTCGATGGGGCAAGTGCCGATTGCGAGAGCCCGGCAGCGATCGCGGCGCGCCCGCGCTCGCCGAGTTCGCCGAGGAGCCACGCCGCTTCAGCACCCTGCGCCTGGCCAGCGCGAAGCGCTGATTCAGCGAGCGAAGCCGACAGTGTGTCCTTGAGCAGTCCAAGGCTGAAGAGCGCATTGGCGGCGACACCAGAATCGGGGTCCGCTGCAAGCCGCCTGAGAGCGCCAAGATGGCTCCGCGCCCCTATACGGCCGACGGTGAGCGCTGCGGCAGCGCGATACCCCGCCTCGCGACTCGTCAGGAGGGAATCAACGAGCGATGGCTCGTCTCGGCGGGTGTCCTCTATTCGCAGAAGGCGTGCACGCACCTCGAGTTGCGGCGAGAGCGGATCGGGACCGACGAAACGGCATGAACCGCTGCAGACAACGACGAAGACGCTAGAGAACCATCTCCAATGCCGAGCGAAACGCGGCTGGTATCGCGATGAGGCGACCTGACGTGTCGATGGAAACCAGGGCGGTGTGTGCAGTGGCGAACCGGGTGCCGGACTCCGCATCGGAGATCAGGTAGTCGAAGGTGATCGCTCGCGAGCGAACGCTCGTCAAAGTGGTCTCGACGCGCACAAGGTCGTCGAAGCGAGCCGGAGAGAGGTAGCGGACACGCGCTTCTGATACGGCCAGGCCGACGCCATTCGACTCTAGCGCGGCATAGCTGTGCCCGAGTGCCCGAAGCAACTCAACACGCCCCACCTCGCACCAAACGAGGTAGTTCGCATAGTACACGACACCCATCCTGTCTGTTTCGGCGTAGCGAACGCGAAGTTCGGTCGCATGTGTATGGGTCATTCAGGGATAGAGTGGGGGTGCCGAAGCCGCGCGAAGGTTGTCCGGCCTCTGCTGGTTTGTAAAGGCCGTGCGAGCCGAGTAGACTGCGTCCGTGCTTTCCTCGCCCTGCTATGTCATCTCCGACGTTCATGTCGGCCACGCGCCCGAGCCCGTCGAGCGATCCCTGCTCAGTTTCCTTCGTTCTCTGCCGGGTCAAGCCGGTTCTCTGCTGATTAACGGCGACCTGTTCGAATTCTGGTTCGAATGGAAGAGCGTGGTACCGCGCAGCGGAGTGCGCGTGCTCGCGGCGCTCATGGACCTTCGTGACGCCGGCGTGCCGATGACCATGCTCGCCGGCAACCACGACTGCTGGGGAGGTGACGTGCTTCGCGAGGCTGGCGTGGATTTTCTGTTCGGTCCGCGGCACGGTGACATCGCGGGATGGCATGCACGCGTTGAGCACGGCGATGGGCTGCGGAAGAACGAGGATCGTGGCTATCGCCTGTTGCGACACGTGCTGCGCAACCGGCTCGCCATTCGCGCCTTCGGAAGTGTGCTCCATCCAGATTTCGCGTCGCGACTGGCAATGGGAAGTTCGCAAACGAGCCGCAGCTACGCGCCTCGAGATGAGGGGCGTGGTCTCCGTAACGTGGCCGCGGCGACACTCGACGCCGATCCCTCGCTCGAGCTGCTGGTGTATGGGCATTCTCACGTCGCGGCGCTGGAGCGGATGCCCACTGGTGGCGTTTACGCAAATGCCGGAAGTTGGCTTGATGCGCCGACGTACCTCGTGATAACGCCGGAACAGATTTCACTGCGATTGTGGGACGGCTCAGCCGAAGGTGCGAATCTCGACCGTCTCGAGCGCATCACCGAAAAAGCGCTGCCCAAGGGTTAAGAACTGCTGAGGGTCGTCGGATGCGACGAACCGATATGATCCCTTACTGGCCGAACTCGCCAGATCATTTTCGGCTAGCATGCGTCGCGTGTCGGCAGCGGTTTCTTCCGCGCTATCTATGAGCCGCACAGATCGACCGATCGTTTCGCCGATGACGCGCTTCAGCAACGGATAGTGCGTGCAGCCCAGCACCAGTGTATCAACATGCGCTTGAACGAGCGGCGCGAGATACTCGGCGGCGATTAGGCGCGTGGCTTCGTTGTCGCTCCAACCCTCTTCGACGAGCGGCACGAAGAGCGGGCATGCGAGTGCGGTGACCGTGGCGTTTGGCGACTCCGCGTGAATAGCGCGAACGTACGCTCCGGACTTGATCGTACCGGCGGTTCCGATTACACCGATGTGGCCGCTCTTCGTCGCTCGCACCGCAGCGCGGGCCCCGGGACCGACCACACCGATCACAGGAACGTCGAGTTCGGCCTCGAGCATCGGAAGGGCGTGGGCGGTGGCTGTGTTGCACGCAACGACGATGGCCTTCACTCCCTCGTCGAGTAGAAAGCCGGCGATTTCGTGACTGTACCGTCGAACGGTTTCGGGCGACTTTGGTCCGTAGGGCACGCGCGCGGTGTCGCCGAAGTAGACCAAACTTTCACCGGGCAGCTTCTGCATGATGGCATGCGCAACGGTGAGTCCACCAAGTCCTGAGTCGAACACGCCAATTGGCGCGTCACGGTCGACGGCACGCGTCACCAGCGAATCCGCGCGGCGACAATGGTGCCCGACGTCGTCGGCGTCACGCTGATCTGCGACGGCAGGTCCCACAGGTGCGCTGCCACATAGGCGTCGGCGCCCGCGAAGAGGTGATTCGCGATGAGAAACGCGATCCAGTCTTCAACGTGGCCCCGTCGAATGCTGATCAGTTCGTCGTTGTAGGAATTACGATGCATAATGGGAGACCCGCTTGAGGGATCATTCCCGATGTACTCCAGCGAGTCTCGGCGAAAGAGCCGCGCTTCGCGGAGATCAGCGGCCGACTCGCGCAGCATCGCGATGGCAATCGACTCCGTGAACACGAATAGCGCGCCACCGATGGGGCGACCCAGTCGTGATTGCGCATAGCCGGGCGCAACGAGCGAATACAAGAACGCGCGCCGCGGCGACAATGGGGGCTGCAGCGTGGTTCGGGTCGTCGTGTCGACTTTGGGAGCTACGGCAACGCGCGCCGTGTCAGCGCGCTGGGCATTTGCCACGCCGCTCGCGACGGTCACGAGCACTACCAGCCCACCAAGAACGCGTCCGACCATAAAACGACTGAGCAGATTTGAGATCACGACGGCATGCGTTCAAGAGAAAAAGCGTGATGGCGGGAGTGCATGGGAATCGAACCCACCCAAGACGCTATGCGCCTCGCACCGGTTTTGAAGACCGAGGAAACCACCAGGCCCCAACCACCCCCAAACAATCACCCCAATACCATGAGCGCGTTCCCACGAGCTTCGACGCGCCCAACAACAACGCTTCCCAAGACGGCAGAAAGGTAGTCCGAGACCCGGTCAGGCGGCACGGCTACGAGTAGACCTCCGGACGTCTGCGGATCGAGGGCAAGTGCGATGTCGGCAGGACGAGCGGCACTCCAATCTGCCAGCGGCGCAACGAAGCCCTCATTCCGCTCGGCGCCGCCAGTGCGCACGCCGCTCTCCCAGTGTCCGCGCGCCCCCGGCAACTCCGGGAGAGCGCGCCCTTCAAAGCGCAACGTGACGTCGCTCGCGCGCGCGATGTGCGATCCATGGCCAAGCAGACCAAAGCCAGTTACGTCCGTGGCGCATCGCACCGCGTTCGCGATGGCAGCTCGGCTAGCCACCGCATTGAGAGCACGCATCGAGGCATGCAGTGTCTCGCGCGATTCGGCGTCGAGCCGATCGTTCTTACCGGCCGTCGCGAGCAGCCCCGTGCCGAGGGGCTTTGTCAGCACTAGGATGTCGCCGACCTTGGCGGCGGCATTTGTGAGCAACTTGCGAGGATCAGCCTGACCCGTCACACTGAGTCCAAACTTCAGCTCCTCGTCAATGATGGAATGGCCGCCGACGAGAGAGGCTCCGGCTTCGCGAACCTTGTCCTGACCGCCGCGAAGAATATCGGTGAGCACACTCATCGGGAGCTTGCCCGCTGGAAATCCAACGATGGCCAGCGCCGTGAGTGGCTCGCCACCCATCGCAAAGACGTCTGACAGGGCGTTCGCCGCGGCGATCTGCCCAAACTCATACGGATCGTCGACGATAGGGGCAAAGAAATCGACGGTCTGCACGAGCGCGAGATCATCGCGCAGCAGAAATACCCCCGCGTCGTCGAAGCTTTCTCGACCGACGAGCAATCGGGGATCAGCGTGCGATGGCACGCCGCTCAGCGCCTCAGCCAGGTCACCCGGACCCAGTTTGGCGGCTCAACCGGCGCAGCGGGCGAAGCTCGTCAAGCGAAAGAGCTCCTCCCGCGTTTTGCTCGTCGACATGCTGTCGGGGTTAGGGTGAGCGCCGCGTTATCGGGCGGCTGGCAACGCGACGACGAGATCGATCTCGACCATCACGCCACGTGGAAGTCCGGACACCTGTACAGTGGAGCGGGCGGGGCGCGCGTCGCCCATCACTTGCGCGTACACCTCATTCACTCGCGGAAAATCCCTCATGTCCATGAGGAACACCGTTGACTTGACGACGTCGCTCCAACTTGCGCCAGCCGCCGAGAGGACCGC
>JBDTMO010000283.1:0-7021 GCA_039934235.1 bacterium
AGCTGCTCGGTCTCTATGCCGACGCCGCATCACCGAACGTCTCTCCAATCCTCGGAGCAGGGAAGCTCACTGGGCGACTGGGCGGCGGCCTTAGTGTTGGTGCGCTCGAGGCAGTCACGGGCCGAGTGGGCGGGACGTTGGATCGCACGACTGAGCCGCGTACGAGTTACACCGTGCTCCGCGCGTCGCAGGATCTGCGCAACGGCCAAACGGTCATCGGCGTCATCGGCACGGCAGTGAATCGATCACTGGATTCATGGACCGACAGCTATCTGCGAAGCGACGCATACGTCGAAGGAGCGAACATCCGTCATCGCTGGGGCAAGAGCCGCTGGGAGGTCAGCGCGAACCTGACCAAGAGCGACGTACGCGGCTCTGCCAAATCGATTTACGCCACGCAAACAAATTCCGTGCACCTGTACCAGCGTCCCGACGGCGATCTGCCGCTCGACTCCACGCGTACCTCGCTTGGCGGAGACGCTGAGGAAGTCGCGTTTGGAAAGCAGGGCGGCAACATGGTGCACTTCCAGACGAGTTTTCAGCGCCAGTCCGCGGGATTCGAGACGAACGATCTTGGGTACTTGCGTCGCGCGAACTCGCAGAGCTTCAACAACTGGATGGGGCTCTACTGGCGAAAGCCGACGAGCGTGTACCGCCAGATGCAAGGCAACTTCAATGCATGGAGTTACTGGACGGCAACCGGCCTGACCACCGAGCGGGCTCTGAACACGAACTGGCACGTCAACCTCGCCAACAACATGTGGGTGCACGCGGGAAGCACGGTAAGCCAACTTCCGGGCAGCTTCTGTGATAACTGCGCGCGTGGTGGGCCAGCCGTCAGGCGGTCACCGAAGGCGAATTACAACATCGGCCTCCAGGGCGACGATCGCGGACATGTGGTTCCCAGCTTGTTCTTCTACGCTGGCAACAGCGATAACGGCGTATCGCACTACGTCGAGGTGGCGCCGGAGCTCGTGCTCATTCCGATGTCACAGCTTCAGCTGGACATCTCAGCCGATTTTAGCGTGAGTCACGATGATGCGCAGTTTTTCGGCAAGTTCACCGATGCGACAACTCCCGCGGCGCACTACACGTTTGCGCATTTGAAGCAGCAGGGGTGGTCGATGGGAATCCGTGCGAGCTACACCGCGACGCCGACGTTGAGCTTTCAGGTGTACGCCGCGCCCTTTGTAAGTCGTGGCCAGTACACCAACGTGCGTGAGCTCAGCACAACCCCGCGCGCTGAACGTTACGAGGACCGCTATGCACCATATGCGGTTTCGAACGGCACGCCGCTTGGGTTCAACGTGCTGCAACTACGCTCGAACAACGTTGTACGATGGGAGTTCCGCCCCGGCTCTACGCTGTTCGCGGTATGGTCGCATGGACGCGACGGCTACGATTCGCGTTACGTCGAGCGCACATTCAGTGGGCAGTCCCAGGACCTGTTGGCCCTGCACCCGGCGAACACGTTCCTGCTGAAGCTGGCGTACTGGCTTGACTGACGGATTCGTGCACATAGGCGAGGCGAAGGTGCAGATCCTTCGACTCGCTTTCCCTCGCTCAGCATGACAACGATTGTTCGCGCTCAAACTCAAGCTCGCAGGTCACCGTTCACCGTTCACCGTTCACCGTTCACCTTGCAGGCCCCGACGCGCGCCAGCAGCAGGTTCTGCTCGCGCGCGTTTCGCGTCAACGACGCCGCGCGTTCGAACTCGGCGCGCGCCTCGTCGAATCGCTCGAGCTTGAACAGCAAGTCGCCCCGCACGCTCGGGAGCAAATGGTAATTCTTCAGCGATGGCTCGGACGTCAGCGCATTGACGAGCTCTAAACCGATTGCGGGCCCGAGCGCCATGGAAACTGCGACCGCGCGATTCAGCTCGACGATCGGTGATGGCGTAAGAACGGCGAGTGCATCATACAACTCGGCAATGCAATGCCAGTCCGTGTCTTCGGGCGCGCGCGCGCGGGCATGGCACGCGGTAATCGCGGCCTGTAGCGCATACGGCCCGGACGCACCGCCCAGCTCCTCGGAACGCGCGAGCGCCGCGAGGCCACGGCGAATGAGTACCTGATCCCAGAGCGCGCGATCCTGCTCGAGCAGCAGCACGGGTTCGCCTGACGGGCCAACGCGCGCACGCGAGCGAGACGCCTGAATCTCCATGAGCGCGACGAGGCCGTGTGCTTCGGGTTCATTCGGAACAAGACCAACGAGAATGCGGCCAAGTCGCAACGCGTCCTCGCAGAGCGCTGGTCGTAGCCAGTCGTCGCCAGCGGTCGCGGAGTATCCCTCGTTGAACACGAGATAGAGAACCTGCAGCACCGACGAGAGCCGAGCCTCGAACTCCGGACCGCGGGGAACCTCGAATGGCACCTTGGCGTCCGCGAGCGTCCGCTTCGCGCGTACGATGCGCTGTGCGACCGTCGCCTCCGGAACCAGGAATGCGCGCGCGATCTCGTCCGTCGTCAGGCCGCCGAGAAGTCGCAGCGTCAGCGCAACGCGCGCTTCAGTGGAGAGCACTGGATGGCACGAGATGAACACGAGGCGCAGCAGGTCGTCGCCCACGTGATCATCAATGGCCGCATCGAGGTCAGGCACGGCTCGCTCGAGTTGACTCTCGATCTCGTGGCCGAGTTGGTCCTGCTTGCGGTCGAAGAGTGTGTTCCGGCGCATGTGGTCGATTGCGCGATGCTTCGCGGTCGCCATGAGCCACGCACCCGGATTGTCCGGCACGCCGCTCTCCGGCCACTTCTCCAACGCGGCGACGAGCGCGTCCTGCGCGAGATCTTCGGCCAGGCCAACGTCGCGCACGATGCGCGCGAGGCCCGCGATCAATTTCGCGGACTCGATTCTCCAGACTGCGTCGATGGCGCGATGTGCGTCGGAAGTCGTCACGGCACCCAATCACATCACGGTCCTCCTCGAATGCAAGGGCGCCGCCTCAGGGTAAGGAGATCGGATCAGCCGAGTCGAACACTTGGCGGACTTCAATTTCCGCGTCCCCAGCGCCTCGGGGATTCGGGCAGCGCTTGGCCCACTCGACCGCTTCTTCCTTTGACTTGACCTCGATCACGCAGAATCCCGCGACGAGTTCCTTGCTTTCGGTAAACGGCCCGTCGGTGACGGTACGCCTGTCGCCGAAGAGTTTGACGCGAGCACCCCTGGAACTCGGCAGAAGTCCGTCGGCGGCAAGCAGAACGCCGGCCCTGACGAGCTCCTCGTTGAACTTCCCCATCTCGGCCGTGGCTTGTGTGCTGGGAACGATAGTCCGCTCGCTTTCGTCGTTCGCCTTGATGAGCAGCAGGAAGCGCATTGTGGATCTCCCTTCAGGGGGGCTCGGCGCGGCGGTCTCGACTCGCAAAATCTGGACTCCATGCAGACGACGAACGAGGGGTGGCGAAATCGACAAGCCTTCCGGCATACTCCCGACTTTCCTCGTTCCGTTGTCGCGATGAGCGTGCAGGACAGCAGGTCAGATTACGCGCGGCGAATGCATCGCGTCCTCGAGCACATCGATCGTCATCTCGATCAGCCCCTTGATCTCGAGACGCTCAGCGGCGTCGCGCATTTTTCCGCCTTCCATTTCCACCGGCTTTTCACGGCGTGGGTGGGGGAAACGCTCGCCGACTACGTTCGTCGGCGCCGACTGGAAATCGGCGCGCTTCGGCTGGCGACACAACCATCGAGCTCGGTGCTCCGAATTGCGATCGCGGTGGGATTCAATTCCGGAGAGGCGTTCACACGCGCATTCCGCGCGCGCTTCGATATGTCGCCAACCGCCTGGAGATCGTCACATCGCAAGAATCGTCAGGCGATGCGCAAGGACGATCAGGACGTGACCCCGCGATCGCCGCATCATGAGGCCTCATTCACTCCCACGTCAGAGGCCCTCATGAAAGTCACGCTTATCGATTGGCCAGCAACGCACGTCGTCTATCTCCGTCACGTCGGACCGTACGGAGAACCGATCTCCAGGTTCTGGCAAGAGACTGTGTATCCGTGGATGCTCACGAACGACCTGCTCGGTTGTCCGCGCTACGGAATCAGCCATGACGATCCATCCATTACCTCGGCCGACAAGTGTCGCTACGACGCGTGCGTCGAAGTCGCTCCAGGCTGGCAAGGCGCGGGAACGTATCACGAAACGACCCTGGCGGGTGGGCGGTGTGCCGTCACCCGCTTCGAAGGCACTGTCGATGAAATCAACGCCGCGTGGGCGAGCCTGTTGAATGACTGGCTTCCCTCGAGTGGCCTGGAACTCGACACCCGTCCATTCTTCGAGTTTTATGGGCCTGGTACGAGCTATGATCCGGCCACCGGCGTATTCGATTGCGACCTGTGTATACCGGTAGCGGGGCGCTTGCCCGCGCCGTGACATTTTTGCCGTCCTGAGCGGAGCGAGGATAGTCACGTTCTGCTGCGCTCGGGACGACGCAGTTTTACTGAATCGCCAGCACGCGAATGAGTGTGACGCTCAGCACCACCAGCACCACCAGCGACGCCGACACCGTGAAAATCACCGGCCGGCCCACCTTCCGAATCGCCTTGAGATCCACGCCGAGCCCCAGAGCGGCCATCGACGCGACGGTGAGCCACATCGAGAGCGTTTTCACCGACGCGGCCAGCGATGACGGTATCGCGCCCGCCGAGCGGAGCCCCGCGAGAATCAGGAAGCCGATGATGAACCACGGCACCAAACGAGTGATTTCAAACCGCGTGGTCCCACTGGTCGGAGTGTCCGGGTCGCGACGATGCCGCAACGCGAAGAAGAGCACAACCGGGCCAAGCATGAGGACGCGAACCAGCTTGACCAATGTGCCCACCTGGCCCGAAAGCACGCTCACCGGAAAGGCGGCGGCGAGCACCTGCGGAACGGCATACACGGTCAGCCCCGCGAGCACGCCATACTGATAGTGGCTCAACCCCAACGGCGTGATCAGCAAGGGCAGGCCAATGACCACCGCCACACCGAGAATCGCCGTGAACGCAATCGCCGATGCTACATGCTCCTTTTCGGCGTGAATGACCGGCGCGACTGCTGCGATTGCAGAGTTTCCGCAGATCGAGTTCCCGCACGCAACGAGCACCGACAGCTTGTGCGGCAAACCCATCACTCGGCCAATGCCATAGCTGAGCGTAAGGCCAAGCACCACTAGCAGCACGATACCGATCGCGAGCGATGGGCCGGCCCGGAGCAAGAGCGGCAAGTCCACAGACGCACCGAGGAGAAACACCGCGACCTCGAGGACCTCCTTTGCGGCAAAGCTCACTCCAGCGTCCAACGCGTCCGGCATCGCCCACAGTGTGCGCACGACCATGCCCAGGAGGATCGCAACGACGAGCCCTTCGACAACAGGATGACCGAAGGCGCGTTCCTCCATTCCGGCAACGCCGAGCGACGCCAGGCCCACGAGGACCGCGAATGCCATTCCGGGCAGGAGGCGAGTCGCGCGTGATGGTCCAGTTTCGCGCGACGGCCGGCCGACGGCATGAGCGGTCACTGCAAACCTCAATGAAATGTGCGTCGCGCGGCGGAAGTGCACTCGAACAGTAACGACGCATGAGCCCGTGGGAGCGTTGGACCACCGCGCTCAATACCCGATGGGTATCAAGCGAGACGAATGTTGTCTTGGACTGTCCCACCTGGCCTGGGTATCTCTCGATCAACAACGGATTGCGGCTGGTCGGCCTCACTCTGCTGGAGCTCGATCATTCAACAGGAGATACCCCATGCGTACCATGCTTTCGTTCGTTTCGCCGCTTGCCGCGGCTGCCATCCTTGGCGTAACTGCCGCCAGCCCAGCCATCGGGCAGACGGCTGTCGTCGCCGAGCATGTTCGTCCCATTGTGAAGACTGACACGACGGTTCGTACCGTCGCCGTCTACAAGTTCAGTGCGGCCCGTCAGGCTGGCATGCCCGCCGAAGTGACCGTGGCGGATTCCGCTGGAGTGCTCAAGGCGTCATTCCGTCTTCCCGGCAGTGACACCGTGCGCCCGATGATGGTCGACGTGCTCGACGCAGGCATCGTCCTGCAAGGCCGGACAACGACTGGCGTGCTCACGCTGGTGCTGTATCAGAAGGAAGCCACCAATGGGACGTCAGTTGTCGGAATGTGGACGCTCGGAACGCAGGATGGCGAGCTCCTTGGACATGCGATCCGCTAACCCGCACGAGTGGGCGTCGCGCTCGTCGGACGCGACGCCCACTAGCGCAGCCTAACGGAAGAAGTCTGCGAGCACCGGGGTCATCACCTCCGGCTTGAGCATGTGCGTCTGCCCCTCGAGCGTCCGATATGTTGCGGAGGGCACCACGCTCGCCAACTGCTTCATGGCATTCCGCATCCATGTCGGGCTCTTTCCGCCATCGGCAACGAGCGTTGGCACCTTGACGTTGGTCCACCGCGTTGTTGGCAAATGTTCGCCGCGTTGGAAGGGCGCCACGATTCGCAAGTCATACGGCAGTGTGTGCGCCACTGCCTTGAGCTGCTTCCACACCGGAAGCAGCTGCATGATGACGATGGCAAACGATGGGGTGCCAACCAATCGCATGAACGACTTCACCGCGGCGCCGCGCCTTTCTTCTGCAACGAAGCTGTCCAGTTGCGACAGAAAATCGGCGGTAATCGGAGGCTGCGTATTGTCGACGATGAACGGTGCTTCGTACAGCGCGAGCTTCTTCACCAGGTTCGGGAATGCATTCGTCGCCTCGAGGGCCAGCGCTGCCCCTGAAGAAATGCCATACAGAAACGCCGATCCGCCCGCTTCGCCGACGAGCGCAGCGATGTCCTCGACCTCGCGCGCAACGCTATGCGGCAACGTATTCCCGCTCTCACCGCGCCCTCGGCGATCATAGATGAAGACGGTGTAACGATCGCTCAGGAGCTTTGCGAGTGGTCGAGCGGGCCCGAACTCTCGGCGGCACAGCGCGCCGTCGACGAGGATCACTGGCGGTCCGCTACCGAGGCGCTCATAGGCGATCCATGTGCCGTCGCGCGACTGCACCTTCTCGATCTTCTTCGT
>JBDTMO010000284.1:0-7020 GCA_039934235.1 bacterium
CGCCACTCATGCCGCACCTGATGGCGGAATGGCTGGTACGTCGAGCACGTGCGCGCTGGCCTTCGCGGGATGTGCGGGTTGAACCGCTCTCCACAGCTCCCGCCATTCCGTGGCAGATGGTCGGTGCAGACGGCACGCACTATGTGAGCTTTGCGGAATGGATTTGTCCCATCAACTGCATCGAGCCCGCGCGCTGCCCGGCTACGAAGGGTGAGCGAAGCTGGAGCTTGCCGCCAGCGCTGGCCGCGTACACGGCAGCGGAGCGTGCCGCTGGTCGTGCTCTCCAGGGCCCCTTCGTGTTCCACTGTTCGCATCGCACGCACGGAGTCGGGATGATTGACGTACGCGACGTCATCGCGGCCGATGCGTCCGTTGCCGCGCTGGGGGAGGCGGGCGACACGGCGTTCCTCGTCGGGACGGCGTCGCACTGCCACGGCGCCCTTCAGCGGATCGTCGTGGCGTAACCGTGTTGGCCGGGAACGCTCAGGTTCCCTCGCGGACTTCATCTAGTGAGATTGCACGATTGCACCTGCGCAGCGCTTCACCGGACGAGGAACCACTTGGCAACCACGCATAACTACGAAGTCGTCATTGTCGGCGCCGGCCCAGCGGGCATGTGCGCCGCGTTGTATACGGGCCGGTCCATGCTCAAGACCGTCGTCCTCGAGCGCGGCATCCCAGGAGGCGAGTTGCTCAACACGGAAAAGCTCGACGACTGGATCGGAGAGAAGTCCATCCTGGGCTGGGAGCTCGCAAAGAAGTTCGAAGACCACTCCAGGGAGTTCGGCGCCGAGTACGTCACCGCCAATGTCTCACGGGTGACGCGGTTGTCCGACGGCACCTTCGAGACGGTGACGGACGACGGCAATCGCTATACGTCGCCGGCCGTCATCGTCACTGCCGGTGGCACGCCAGTGAAGCTTGGCATCCCAGGGGAACTGGAGTTCGCGGGAAAGGGCGTATCGTACTGCGCCATCTGTGACGGCGCGTTCTTCAAGAAGCAGACAATTGCCGTCGTGGGCGGCGGCGATGCGGCAGTCGAAGAAGCAGATTTTCTCACGCGCTACGCCGAGAAGGTGTATGTCGTGCATCGGCGCGACAGCTTTCGCGCATCGAGAATCCTGCAGGAGCGACTGTTCGCGAATCCGAAAATCGAAGTCGTGTGGAACGCTGTGACGGAAGAGATCGTGGGGGACGAGCAGGGGCTCATGAAGGGACTTCGGATCCACGACGCCGTGACCGACCAAGTACGCACGCTCGACGCCACGGGCTGCTTTGTCTTCATCGGATTTCGGCCGAACACCGGCATCATCGACGGCCATTTCGACCACGACGAAATGGGATACATCAAGACCGACACCATCATGCAGACGTCGATTCCCGGACTCTTTGCGGCGGGCGATCTTCGCTCGCAACTCACGCGGCAAGTCACAACGGCCGTCGGTGATGCAACGACAGCGGCGATTGCCGTAGAGAAGTACCTGAAGGCGCGTGCCGAAGGCAGTGTCGTCACTCCCGAAGGGACGGGCGGCTACGCGATATGAAGATCGACGTCCGCACCGTCGGTGCCTTCGAGGAGAACTGCTATCTCATCGTTGACGAGTCGAGTGGGCACGCCGTGCTCGTGGATCCGGGCGACGAAGGAGCGCGGCTCGTGGACATGGTCAAGACGTCCGGTGCGACGCTTGACGCGATCTGGCTGACGCATGCGCACCTCGATCACATTGGGGCGATCAACGGCGTTCGGAGCGTGTTCCCGGTGCCTGTCTATCTGCACCCGCTCGATCTTCCGTTTTACGATCGCCTGTCGGCGCACTCGGCGCGGATGTACGGGCTGCCCTGGGATCAACCGGAAGCGGTGCCGATACCATTTGCGGATGGCGACGTGCTGCACTGCGGCGCGATGGCGTTTTCGGTGATGCACCTACCGGGTCACGCACCGGGGCATGTGAGCTTCAATAGTCCGACCGCCTCGTTCGCGGGCGATCTCCTTTTCGCGGGAAGTATCGGGCGCACAGATCTGCCGCTTTCGGATCCTTACGCGATGGATGCGTCGCTGGAAAAATTCGCGACGCTCTCCGCCGCAACGCACGTCTATCCCGGACATGGCCCGGCGACGACGATCGGGAGAGAATTGGAAACCAATCCATTTCTCACCGGGCGTGCTCGGGCCCTCAAGCGATGAGCGCACGCTCGCACGCACCTGCATTAGCCAGCATCGTGCTGCTCGCCGCGTGGCTTGGAGCGGCCGTATTCGTCGCGGCGGTCATCGCGCCAGCAGCGTTCGCGGTGTTGCCCACGCGCGCACTCGCGGGAGCAATCGTCGGACGCGCGCTGCCAGTACTCTTTACGCTCGGTGTGCTCATCGGCGCCGCAGTCGCGCTCCTGAATCAGGGAATCATCGCGCCACGCATGGTCACCCTCGGCGCCGCAATGCTCTCTGTCATGAGCGCCTCTGCCTTGATGGTTGAGATTCGGCTGCGCGGAGTGCTCACCGCCATTGGGACGCCGATCGATGCGCTCGATCCCTCCGACCCTCGACGCGCCGCGTTCGGTCGGCTGCACGGAGTGAGTGTGCTGCTCATGGGCGTCGGCGTCGTCGGTGCCTCGCTCGCACTGCTCGTGCTCACGCGTCACCTGAATGCGCGGAGCGCCGCGTGAGCGCACGACGTATCTACACCCACGTGTTCGCGTCAACCGCTTCGCTGCATCGCTGTAGTGTCCAACATGAATTGAACAGCGCCCCGCGCTGACGTCGACTCACCCAGCACGAGAAACCAACCCATGGCCGCCGCGACTCGCACTGAGAAAGATCCCCTCGGTAACAAGGAAGTCCCCGCCGACGCACTGTACGGCGTTCAGACCGTTCGCGCGAAGGAGAACTTTCCAATCAGCGGATTCGCGCCGCTCTGGCCGTTCGTCATGGCGCAGGTCTGGATCAAGAAGGCCGCGGCCATGACGCATAAGGTGACCGGGCGCCTCGACGCGAAGCTCGCCGACGCGATCATCAAGGCCGCGGACGAAGTGCTGACCGGTCGACACGACGACCAGTTCATCGTTGATCCATATCAGGCCGGCGCGGGCACGTCGCACAACATGAATGTGAACGAGGTGCTCGCGAATCGCGCCAACGAGATTCTTGGCGGGGAACGGGGGACGTACACTCCCGTGCATCCGAATGATCACGTGAACATGGCGCAGAGCACGAACGACACCATACCAACCAACATTCGACTCGCGTGCTTGTCGCAACTCGACGCGTTCGTACACGCGTTCGAGGGGCTGCGTGATGCGCTTGGCACGAAGGGCACTCAATTCGACCACATCGTGAAGGCGGGTCGCACGCACCTGCAGGACGCCATGCCGATTCGTCTCGGCCAGGAGTTCACCGCATACGCTGGGTCGATCGATCGCGGACTCCGCCGAGTCAAGGAAGCTGCGGACTACTTGCGTGATCTCGGCATCGGTGGAAGCGCGGTGGGTACCGGCGTGACCGTCGAGAAAGAATATCCGGCACTCACCGTCAAGCACCTCGCGGACATCAGCGGGCTCGATTTGCGTGTGGGCGCGGACCGCATCCAACTCATGCAGAGCATGGGTGACGTTGCTGGCTTCAGCGCATCGATGCGCGTGCTGGCTCTCGACCTGAGCAAGATCGCGAGCGACTTGCGCATCATGGTCATGGGCCCGCGCACAGGCATCGACGAAATCAAGTTGCCAGCGGTACAGCCGGGGTCATCGATCATGCCTGGAAAGATCAATCCCTCCATCCCGGAGATGGTGAATCAAGTTTGCTTTCAGGTGATCGGCCTCGATACCACAGTGGCAATTTCGGCCGAGCATGGCCAGCTGGAACTCAATGTCATGATGCCGGTCATTGCGTTCAATGTCCTGTTGTCGATGCGTATCCTCACCAACACGGCGACGGTGTTCACCGAGAAGTGCGTTGCCGGCATCGAAGCGCACGAAGATATGTGCGCGTATTGGGTCGAACGTTCTGCTGCGTTGGCGACGGCGCTCATGCCGCACATCGGCTACGCGAAGGCGGCGGAGCTCAGCAAGAAATCGGTGAAGGAAGGTGTGCTCGTTCGCGACATGGTGAAGCGCGATCAGCTTTTGCCGGCGGACCAGATCGACGACGTGCTGGATCTGCGGAAGATGACGGAGATCGGTGTGCCTGGTGGCAAGCACGGAATGGCGGCAGGTGGATGACGTCGAGCGAGCCGTCCGCAGTAAGCCGAATAGCCTTGCCGCGCCGTTCCCACTAGATTCGAAGCTGTGCGCATAACCACGCAAGCCGAATACGGACTCATCTGCGCCCTCCATCTGGCTCGTCGGAACGATGACGGCCCGATCACGGGACGTGAGATCGCGTCGAAAGAGCGGTTGCCGGCGGATTACGTCGAGCAGATCATGCTCAAGCTCCGTCGGGCCAGCATTGTGACGAGCACACGTGGCGCGCACGGCGGATACAACCTCGCGCGGCCTGCGAATCAGATCACGGTCCGCGACGTGATTTCCGCATCCGAGCATTCCACCTTCGACGTGCACTGTGTCACGCATCCCGTCGAAGCCGAACGGTGTGCCGAATCGCACGATTGCAGTATCCGCCCCGTGTGGGTCCTGCTGCAGCGCCGCATTGACGAGGTCCTGGATTCCGTGCGGCTGAGTGATTTGCTGTTGCAGGAACATCAGGTACGTGAGCGCGTCGGTCTGGACGAGCCTGTGGTGTCGGCGTCCGGTCGTCTCGCGCTGCCGATCCTTCAAGGCTGACGCCGCGGCGCCCGTGCGCCTTTTCCGCTCCTTTCGCGACGATCGCGCACTCCTGCGGCGTAGCTCGGCGTACGCCGCCGTGCTCATGCAGGAGCCGACGCAGCCGGACGTGGACTGGCTCGCGACCGACGCGACCCGGGGCGACTCGGATCACGCGCGATGGGAGCTTCGCTATCTGCGCCGCTCGCTGGGCATCCTGGTAGCGCAGCGCGACTCTCTTGACGACCGCACACCGTCTGAGGCGCTCCGCGCGCTCCTTCATCGGATGCGAAAGGATCGCAATGTCGACGGCGAGTTGCTCGAGTTGGCGGAACGTCAATTCAACGCCCGTCTCAGCGCGTATCGCGACGCCTTTACGTCACGCGGTCAAGGAGCGGCCGCCGTGCGCGTCGCGCAAAACTTGCTCGCTTTCTCCGGTGGTCCCATTCGCGCCGACGATCCCGCCGTCAAGCGCGGAACGGATTTGGTCAACGCGTACATCGCAATGGCGAACACGGCACTGCGCGGGAGCTTCGGTGAGGCGCAGTTGCCGGACGATATCAGGCCAAGCACCCTCGCACGTTAGCGGCTGGCTCGCGTTGCTCGCTCGACGGAAAGCGGCTCGCTCGCACTGCTCGCTTGACCGGTGACAGCTCGCTCGCTTCGCGGCTCAAACGGGGGACAGCCCGCTCGCACTTCGCTGCACGTAGTGCCTTTCAGTCAAGGCCGCGTAGCCCGCCGAGCGGTCCGGCGAGCCGCAGGCAAGCGGGCAGTTGGCCGTCAAGGCCGCGCCGCGGCCGAGCAGTCCAGCGAGCCGCAGGCAAGCGGCCGTTAGCCGTCAAGGCTGCTGTACCGAAAAGGGAGCACCATCGCAACCGCGATGACACTCCCTTTCGTTCATATGCTCGAGGGGGGACTTGAACCCCCACGCCGGTGAAGGCACAGGCTTCTGAGACCTGCGTGTCTACCAGTTCCACCACCCGAGCGCGTTCGGAACAGACCCGCAAATTAATCGCGCGCGCAGCATCAAGTCAACGCGGCGCGTTGCCGCTGCACAGCGCGCGTTCTAAGTTGCAAGGCTGGCTCGCATCGTCGCGCGCCGCGGCCAAATTACCAATGTCGAAGTCCGACGAAAAACCAGAAATCGAGACCATCGCCAAGAACCGGCGAGCACGGCACGACTACATTATTCTCAACACCTACGAGGCCGGCATCGTCCTCACAGGGAGTGAGGTCAAGTCACTTCGAGACGGCAAGGCCAACGTCTCAGACGCGTATGGGATGGTCCGCGACGGAGAGATCTACTTGATCAACCTCCATATCTCTCCATACGAGCGCGCCAGCTACAACAACCACGAGGCGACCCGCACGCGCAAGCTGTTGTTGCACAAACGGGAAATCGGGCGTCTGATAGGTGCAATCGAGCGAGAGGGCCTCACTCTCATACCGCTCGAGCTTTACTTCAAAGGCGGGATCGCAAAAGTGGCGATGGCTCTCGGCAAGGGTAAAAAGGCTCACGACAAGCGCGAAGACGCCAAGGCGAAGGACGCCGACCGCGAGATCGCACGCGTGTTTCGCGCGCGATGATTCTCACCCTGCTCGCGGCATTTCAACTCGTTGCGGCCACACCGCAAACGGACACGTCGCTGCGTGCCGGCCCCTTGGTCGTGAAGGACGCGAGCCGTTCTACAACGGTGCCGCTCGTCGCCGCTGCGGGCGGCCCGTTGCTGCGCGCTGAGCAGCTCAAGCCCATTATTCCGATCACGGTTTCTCACCTCACCGGCAACCGGTGGGTGCTCATCCTGAACGGTACGGCGATCGAGGTTGAAGACGGCGTTCGCTTCGCCAAAGTCGGTGACCAGACGTATCAGCTTGCGGCGGCGCCGGAGATTCGAAAGGGAGCACTTTTCGTCCCGTTGCAACTAGTCGCGGAGATTATTCCGCGCATCGTCGCGAACCTCATCTGGGATCCCGCGAAGTTCGAGTTGCGCGCTTTCTCATCCTTGCAGAAGTTCAGCACGCGTGAAACGGCCGCAGCGGCGGTCCGTTCCCCAACGCCGCGCCGGAGTGGTCCTCCCAACGACGATTTGCGAACCGATCGCGTTCCTGCCGTCGTGACCAGCACGAACCCGCTCGGAGGTCTTCGCCAGAGACGCCTCGTAGTTGTCGATGCCGGACACGGTGGGCCTGACGGTGGTATGCATGGGCCACTAGGCGGCGGGCCGGAAATCGCCGAAAAGAACATCACGCTCAACGTGGCAAAGCGTG
>JBDTMO010000285.1:0-7015 GCA_039934235.1 bacterium
GTCCATCACGCGCGGAGCAGCGCCGTTGGGTCCATTCAACGCGAGTGCCCAGTGATCACCCGCATCGACGCTCTTGTAGAGATTGACCGTGCCTGTCACGCTGTTGTTGGCCGCCGCCCCAGCCACCGTCGCATACAGCACCTTCGCGTTGCTCGGCGCAATCGCAATGTTCGCCTGAATGACAGAGGGCAGCCCGTCCGTGAGTGGCTTCCACGTCGAGCCGCCATCGACTGACTTGAAGATGCCGTTGCCGCCAGCTCCGAACCCGCCGCCTTCAATGAAGCTCTGCTGTTGCTGCCACAACGTGGCGTACACGATGCTCGGATTGCCTGGATCGATGCGGACGTCGTTGCCGCTCGTGTATTCGTCCTTGTAGAGCACTTTCTCGAACGTCGTTCCACCATCCGTCGAGCGAAAGATTCCACGTTCGGCATTCGGTCCGTACGGATGTCCGAGTGCGGCGACGAACAGGCGATTCGGATCTTTCGGGTCGACGTCGATGTAGGCGATCATCTCGCTGTTGCGAAGACCGAGATGCGTCCACGTCTTGCCGGCGTCCGTGGACTTGTACATGCCGTCGCCCTGGGCGAGGTCGGGACGAATGATGCCCGCGCCGCTGCCGACGTAGATGACGTTCGGATCACTCGGTGCAACCGCGATGGCGCCAATGGAGCCGGTGGGTTGGTCGTCGAATATCGGCAGCCAGTTGGACCCATAGTCCGTGGAGCGCCAGACGCCGCCGTTGTCGAAGCCGATGTAGAAGACGTTGGGCTGGGTCGGCACACCGGCCAGTGCGCGCGCTCGGCCGGCGCGGACGGGGCCGATCGATCGCCACCGCATTGCGGCGGCGGGGTCGACAGTCTGGGCGGCAAGTGGTGCGGCGGTGGACAGTGCGACAATCGCGAGCAGGAGACGCGAGGAAAGCGGGCGCATGGCAATCAAGTCGAGGGGGGCGACGGTGTTCTGTAGAGTGTGGAGACGAATGTGCGACAATTAGTCAGAATGAGCGAGACTCAACGGTGAACGGTGAACGGTGAACGGTGAACGGTGAGCCGTCAGTGAGCTTTGTCATCCTGAGCGAGCGGAGCGAGTCGAAGGATCTGCACTTCGTTGGCGAGAGGGCATCGTGACCGCAACCGCGTTGAACCGAACTCGAACGCGGATTTCCGCGGATTTGGCGGATTGACGCGGATCCTCGGCTTCGGCTTGGTACCGTTCACCGTTCACCGTTCACCGTTCACCGTTCACCGTTCACCCAGTACCCCAGGGTTAGTCGTGCCTGATCGCGTCAATGGGTGACAACCGTGCCGCGCGAAGGGCCGGAAACGTCCCGAATACCAAGCCAATGATCGCCGCGGACAACACCGCGACCACCAGCGTGCCAGGGCTGAACGCCGCACGCAGCTGTGCACCAGGCACCAGCCGGCGAATGATCGCCGCGATCGCGATGGCGCCGATGAAGCCGAGCGTCATGCCGATTCCGCTGCCGACGCTTGCGATGGCGACAGACTCCGTGAGGAACTGATAGAGGATATCGCGTTTGCGGGCGCCCAAGGCTTTTCGGACGCCTATTTCGCGCGTGCGCTCCGTGACGCTGGCGAGCAGCACATTCATGATGCCCACTCCACCAACGAGCAACGAAATGCCCGCGAGTGCGCCCATGATGAGCTTCAGCACCAGCATGGCCGTCCGTGCCTGCTCGAGGCGAGCCAGCTGCGACGTCACCGACACGCGCTGCTCCCAGCCACGGTATCGATTGGCAACCCATTCCTCGACAATGTCAGTCGTCGCCGTGACGGACTCGATCGTTGGCGCGCGCACGAGGAGCGACGGCGTAATGGGCCCGCGCGTCGCGAACGCCGTGCCCGCCGAGCGGATGGGCACGAACACTTGGAAGGCGCGCTCGCCTGTGTAGGCAGGCATGACGCCCACCACCATGCGCGGCTTGCCGCGTAACCGCACGTCGCGTGCGATGAGCAACTCGGGATCGCCGTTCGGAGACAGTTCGCGAGCCAGCTTGTACGAGAGCACGATCACCGGCGCATTGCGCGCCGATTCTCCGTCCGTGAAGAACCGGCCGAACGCGACATCCTTGTGGCCGAATGACAGGAAGTTTGCCAGCGCCGCGGTGACGCTCACGGCGTGCGGCGCACCATCGGCGCTCGTGACCACCGCTTGTCCCGACACCGACATCGTGACTTCGCCATCGCTCCCCATGTGGCGCTGCAGATCTGCCGCATCCGCAGGTACGAAAATCGGATAATTCGACACCGGGTACGAGAACCCGCCGCGCGAGTCCTCGGTGCGGGAACTCACGGTGATCGCCTGCACATCGGTCTGCGCCGCAATCTGGTCTCTCGCGAACCGGTCGAGCCCGTCGGCAAGCGCAATCGTCGCAATCACGGACGCCACACCAATGACGATTCCCAGTGTCGCGAGGATCGTCCGCAGCGGATTCAGCGTGGTGGAGGCAAGGCCTTGAAGGACGGAAGCGCGCGACGCGTCATGCATGGACTGAGTGTAGACCTGCTGCCTGTCGCACACCATCGTTCAATGGTCGAAGCGATCTACGACTTTCGATGGATGCGCCGCGCTCCGCCACCAATGACTATCACTCCATGACCGCCGACGTAGCGCACCCGCCGATCGAACCGCTCTTCGCGCACAACGCGCGGTTGTGGCTTCGCATCTGGGTGACGACGCAAGCTGCTGCGCTCATCATCGCGATCTACGCGACGATCGATCGCGCGGATGCACTGGGAGCGCTCACCTCGTGGCGTGCGGTCCGAATGATAGTCATCGTCGTCGCGCTCATCGCGTATCACGTTATCGGCATGCTGCGGTACGAGCGGATCCTTCAACGAACATCTACGCTCGTTGTCTTCGTCCCGGTGAGCTGGGTCCTCATCCTCCTCGCCATCCAGGTCAACGGCACGTTCGGTCTCCTCATACTCGGCGCCATCCTCCAGGGCTTCATCTTCCTGCCATTCGCCTGGGCCGCCGTGATCCTCGTCGTTGTCATCGGCGCCTTCGCCATCGCGTCGTCCATTGCATCGCCTCGCGACACGCCGGGTTTACGACTCATGCGAGTGGGCATCATGGTGGCGACCGGCATCATGATCGGCACCGTGTTGCTTTACATACATCGCTCCAATCGAGAAAGCGCATTGCGCAGTCGGCTGTTGCATCAACTGGACGAGGCGCATCGCGACCTGGCGGATCGCGCGAAGGAAGCCGGTGTACTCGAGGAACGGCAACGCTTTGCGCGCGACATTCACGACACCCTCGCGCAAGCATTCGCCAGCGTCATCCGGCATCTCGAAGCAGTGGAACTCGCACTCGGCGATACGACATCCGGCGCCTCGAATATGGACGACGCAACCTCCCTCAAGCGTGTCATGCCGCATCTTCGTCACGCGCAAGCCGTCTCGCGCACGAGCCTCGGCGAAATTCGCCAGCTTGTCCACGCGCTAAGACCTGCCGAGTTGACGGAAGCCTATCTGGTGCCGGCGTTAGCGCGGATCGTGAGCCATTGGGGCAACGCGAATTCCATTCGCGCGACCTTTACGCCCGAAGAAATACCTCCGCTGCATCCGGACGCCGACGTCATCTTCCTTCGCGCAACGCAGGAGGCGTTGAGCAACGTTGCGCGTCACGCCCACGCGCACAACGTGTCCGTGACCATCGGGTGTGTCGACGGACTGGTCCTTCTTACAATCGAAGACGACGGATTCGGCATCGAACAGTCCGAAACCGTGAATCCGGAAAAGCTCGGTCTAACGGGAATGCGCGAGCGAGTGCGCCGAGTGGGTGGACATTTGCTGATTGATAGCAGTGCGGGCGGCACGAGCCTTACCGTCGCGCTTCCGCTGTCTGCGATTGCTGCCGAGCCGCCGGTTGCTGGGCGTCCCGCATGACGACGCGCATCAGGGTACTCATTGCCGACGATCATCCAATCGTGCGCAGCGGCATTGCGAGTGTGCTTAACAGCCAACCGGATTTCGAAGTGGTGGGTGAGGCAGAGAATGGCGCGCAGGCTGTGTCATTGGCGGCGAGTCTTGCTCCCGATATCGTGCTGATGGATTTACGCATGCCGGTGCTGAGCGGCGTGTCGGCCACCGAGGAGATTTTACGAGCGCGTCCGGCGAGTCGTGTCGTCGTGCTTACGACATACGCGACGGATGGTGAGATGCTGCGCGCGATCGAGGCGGGCGCGGTGGGTTATCTGCTGAAGGATGTTCCACACGACGAACTGTTTCGCGCGCTGCGCGCTGTCGCGCGTGGAGGCAGGTATCTCGCGTCTGTTGTTACGGAGCGTCTCATGGCGCGGTGGCAGCAGACGTCCAAGGGAACGCTGACTGAGCGCGAAGCCGAGGTGTTGCAGTGGGTGGCGCGCGGGGCGTCGAACAAGGCCATTGCGTCGACGCTCGGCATTACGGAGCCGACGGTGAAGGCGCACCTGGTGCACGTGTTCGAGAAGTTGGGCGTCGAGAACCGAACGTCTGCGGTGCGTGTTGCGGTGGAGCGCGGGATCATCAGCACAAACTGACGAGCGCTATTCAAGGCATCTCGTCGCCGATCGAGGCACTATTTTCTTAGGAATGGTGTCGGCGTCAGGCTGCCGCTGCGAGGACTCTGGAAGTGGGTCGTCCGCGCGGGGACGGATGGCCTCCGCGTCTCACGACACGCTCACGGAATGCGCGTCATGGTTGCATGCTCCACCAATGCTATGCCGATTGATAACCAGACAGGGCAAACTCCACTGCCGCATCGGCGTGGATTCTCGTCGTATCGAATACAGGGACAGTCGCAACATCCTTCTGGCCCAAAAGCATTGGGATTTCCGTACACCCCAACACAATCCCTTGCGCCCCGTCCTCAACGAGCTGATCGATGATTTTCAAATACTCGGCCTTCGTTGCCGGGTCGAGGATTCCGCGGCCCATTTCCTCTTTCACCGTGTGCTGCACATAGTCTCTTACCGATTGTTCTTTCGGAACAATGGATTCGATCCCCTGCGAACGGAGCTTGTCGCTGTAAAACGGCAGCTCCATCGTGTACTTCGTCCCCAACAAACCGACGTTCGTCAATCCGTGTTTGTTGATCACGTCGGCAGTAGCCGTCGCAATGTGAATCAAGGGAAGTTGAACGTCTTTCTCGAGCTGGTCAGCAATGGCATGGGCGGTATTTGCGCACAAGACGATCGCTTCCGCTCCTGCATCCTTCAATCCCGTACAGGCTCCGGAAAGCAGCTTGAACGTCGCATCCCAATTATCCCATCCATTGCGCTGCACATCGTTGAAGTTCAGCGAGTAGAGAATGCACTCGGCGAAGTTCAATCCGCCTAGCCGCTGATTGACTCCTTCATTGATATATCGATAGTAGTCCAGAGTAGATACCCAACTGAGGCCGCCAACAAGTCCGATCTTCTTCATTCGTGTTTATGAGAGGATGCGGCGACAGGGCACGTCAGAAATCCGCCGCGTATCGTTCGACTGCCTCTTCAAAAGTGATGTTTCCATCGAGATAGGGCTGCCAACTGCGTCTGAGAACGGGAAGTGCCCGTCTGAAATCCGGAACCTGAGTCCATAGACCGTTCTTCTCGGCATATGGCACGTGCGCAGCAATCGTCTGTCTGGTGAGCACACCGGCCGTATAGAAAATAGATACGTGGGTAGGATCTCGCGGCGGCGCCTTGCCGAGCTTCCGAAACGCGGCGTTCAAGGACGAAAGGAGTGTGTCGACCATTGTGTGCCCGACCTCGTGAAACAGGATCTCCAAGCCTTGGTCGTCCTGGTTCGCGCCGTCCTCGCTCGAGACCGTGATATGCGTTGGACCATTCGTGGTATAGGCGCCAGCCCAATTGGCATACGCGGTCACGTCCACGCGTGGCGGTGTACTCGACCACGATTCGCGGAACACCCGACTCTCCCGCTTCGCGATGCTATCGCCGTCGACCGCCAACAGCTCCCGCATCCGCGCCTCCCACCGATGGTTCGCTGCATCATGTCGGGACCACCACAGCCGACGATACACCGGCGCTATGCGGTCCAAGACTGCGACCAACGACGCGTCGATGCCGGAGCCGCGGAGGGTCGTCGCCGAGTCGGCGCGGGTGAGTCGGTTGTTGATCGCCACCATATCCAGGTCAAAGAGGATATCGCGACGCGCGAGTGTCGAATCGTAGTACGCAACTGCCGCCCGCCACTCCTTCTGGTCGGACACAGAGAGTGCTCCGAACCCCGCGGTGTCCGCCAACGCGCTCATAACAGCTGGCCGCCTGGCGTCGAGGCCCTTCTGTGCACGAGCCGTGACGTAGAGGAAATGATGAAGATTGAGCCAGAAACTGCTGTGGAAGGCAAACAGCTCCGACCTCGACTGGACCCCTGGCGCGATCGACGGATGCACCTCCGCCTGCAGCGCAGGATTCAATTTCTCCACCGCGACGCACCGGGGCACGAGGCGCTTGATACCGCTCGACGAATCAGTCACCGCTCTATCCGCCCCCGCCAACCGTCCCAGCACCAAGTCGACGTCGCGCACGATCGTACCTCGCCTTTCGCTGAGCTTTGCGATCGTACCGGGGTCCCCGTGCAGTAAGCGCATCGCCGCTAGGTGCGCCCCATCTGCCGCGACCACTTCATCGCCGGGGGCGAGGCCCGATCGTGCGGCCGGCGAGGTGTCCTGAACAGCGCCGACGACAGGCGCGCCCTCACCGCTGCGGACGAAGCGGACGCTCATGCCAGGACATCCGCTCCCAGCCGCACGCGTCCCCCCGCCCACTATCTGTGAATGTGCGGTCGCGGGCATTCCGCACAAAATGAACACCGCGAACATCGGGATACACAACACTGAGCGAACCATGTTTTTGTCTGCCGGAGGGAGGATAGCGCACATCGACATCGTGATTCGGGACGTGACGTTGTTGGACACAGGCGCGAGAGTTCCGGTTATGGCAGGGCGCGCCAGATCGACGTCGATCCGATGTCGAAGATCGCCTTAGGCGGTGATGAGC
>JBDTMO010000286.1:0-6999 GCA_039934235.1 bacterium
CACTGATCTCGATACGCGCTATCTCGAGTCGCTGAACCTTCCGAACGTCGATGTGAGTCGACATGACATCGGTACAGAGCCGCTGCCGGTTGCCGCGTTCGATGTCGTCCATGCGCGACTCGTATTGTCGCACGTCCGCGAACGCGATCGCGCACTCGCGCAAATGGTTGCCGCCGTAAAGCCCGGAGGCTGGATATTTATCGAGGACTTTGACCGAACGATGGCTCCCAATCCATCGCTCCATAGTGCCGAAACGCTGTCGAAGACCTATGTCGCGATGACGCGGTTGATGGATGACCGTGGGGTGGATCGCACATATGGCAGACGAGTGTTTGGTCAACTGCGCGCGCTTGGTGTCGAACGTCTTGCGGCTGAAGGGCGAACGTACATGTGGCCTGCGGGATCAGCTGGACCGCAATTGATGCGTGCAAACTTCGAGCAGCTGCGCCAGGGGATGGAGAGCGCGGGCTACATCACGGCGCGCGAGTTTGAAGAAGACCTCGTCGCGCTCGACAGCGCGGAGTTCCTCATGCCATCGCCAATTCTGTGGGCAGTGTTTGGGCAGGTACCGATGTCAGGTTGACTTCGTCGCAACTCTACAAAACATTTGCCCCGCGACGTACCCAACCGACAGGAGCTACAGGTTGCGCGATGACGGGCGAACGGACGAACTGGCCGCAGAACTGTATGAGCCACTGCGCTCCATTGCGCACGGGCTCCTCGCTCGTGAAGACGAAGGGCACACGCTCAGCACGACCGCACTCGTCCACGAAGCATTCCTCAAGCTCGCCGATCAGCGAAACGTAAACTGGCAGGGGCGCGGCCATTTTCTGTCCATCGGCGCGCGAGTCATGCGACGTGTGCTCGTCGATCACGCACGCGCTCGACTCAGTGAAAAGCGCGATCTCCACCGCGTGTTCGACACCCTGCCGCCCGAGCAGGCGCTGGACGACAATCCAGGCATCGTGGACTACATAGCGCTCGATGACGCGCTGACGCGATTCGCGGCCGAGTACCCGCGCCACGCGCGCGTCGTGGAGCTGCGCTTCTTCGGCGGGCTCGACACCGAGAGGATTGCGGAGGTGATGGAGACGTCGCCGCGCACCGTGAAGCGCGATTGGCAGTTCGCGAAGGGATGGCTCGTCCGGGATCTCGAAGACCGAGGCGAGCTGTGACACGCGTCGGCGATGCTGCGCGCCGCGATCTCATTGCGTCATCGTTCGACGCGGTGTGCGACCTCGAGGCAGATGATCGCGTGGCGGCGCTCGCCACGCTCACCCCGGACATTCGCGCCGAGGTTGAGTCACTGATCTCGGCCCTCGAGCGGAACGGGGATCGGCTGGAGCCGCGGCGGAGCGGCGAGGTGAATGGCATAGACGGCTCCATGCGTCGCATCGGTGCGTACCGGCTCGTCCGCCTCGTGGGACGCGGAGGCATGGGCGCGGTCTATGAGGCCGAGCGCGCCGACGCGACGTATGTGAAGCGAGTGGCGATCAAGCTCATTCGCGATGATGTGGGTGGAGAGGACGTGGCGCGTCGTTTCGCGCGCGAACGCGCCATCCTTGCTGGGCTCGAGCACCCGAACATCTCGCGCATGCTCGACGGCGGCACGCTCGACGACGGACGCGAATACCTCGTGATGGAATTCGTCGACGGTGTCCCGATCACCACCTACTGCGCGGCACGGAATGCCGACGTTCGCGACCGTCTCGAGTTGTTTCTCCAGGTGTGCGACGCCGTTCATTTCTCGCATCAACATCTCGTCGTCCACGGCGACATCAAGCCGGGCAACCTGCTCGTTACTGCTGATGGGACGGTGAAGCTCGTGGACTTTGGCGTCGCCAAGGTCATCGAGGAAGGAGATTCGCGCACGCGTGATCCGCTCACTGCACTCGGCGCGCTCACGCCGGGGTACGCGAGTCCGGAGCAATGGCGCGGCGAGTCGCTGTCGATCCTCAGCGACGTCTACTCGTTAGGCATCATGCTCTACGAGTTGCTGACTGGCGCGCGGCCGTTTGCAAGTGCAGCGCGCACCACCAACGACATCGTGCATGCCATGGAGGCGGGCGCGCGATGGCCGAGCGCCGCCGTCATCGCGAGTGGTCCCACGGATGCACAGCTGTCGGCCGACCGGCGACGCAGCAAGGCACTCGCCGGCGAGCTGGACACGATTCTTCTCACGGCGCTCGAGGCAAACCCGCGTCGCCGATATGGGTCGGTCGAGCGGTTCGCTGATGACGTCCGCCGGCATCTCGACGGTCGGTTGGTGCTCGCGCAACCAGCGACGAAGCGATACCGGTTCTCCAAGTTCCTGCGCCGCAACCGCGGATCAGTGGCGGCAGGGGTGGCACTTGCGCTCGCGTTGTTGGGCGGCGGAATAGCGGCAACAATTCAAGCGCGTCGCGCAAACCAGGCACGCGCTGTCGCCGAGCGTATCAGTGGCTTCCTCAAGCAGATGCTTGCGGCGCCTGATGCGTCATGGGTGCATGCGGGCAACGCTGATGTTCGCGTCGCCGACGTGTTGGATGCGGCGGCCGCACAGGCGGATACCGGACTGCGCTCCGATCCTGCTGCTGAAGCGATGGTGCGGCGCACCATTGGCGCTGCGTATCGCGCGCTCAACAGGTTTGACGATGCGGACCGCCAATTGAATCTCGCACTCGCGCTCGACCTGAAACGCAACGCGCCCGCGTTTCCTGACCTCGCCGAGGACTATCACGAGCTTGGGTGGTCGCGGTATTTGCGCGGCGACTGGCCAATGGCGCAGAAATTCTATCGGGAGGCCAATCAGCGCTGCGGCAGCAGTCGCGTGACTGATACGTCCATCGTCTGCTATCAGTCGGTTGCCGACTATGCACTCGGCCTGACGATGCGCGGGCGCTCTGCGGAGGCGGAATCGATGTACGTCGAGCTCCTTCGCCGCGGGAAGTTGCGCTTCCCAACGAACTCCGCACCGCTGGCTGTGTTGTATGGGAACCTCGGCGTCCTCGCGGATGGTCGGGGTGATCTCCCGCGCGCCGAAACCATGATTCGCTCTGCAGTGGGTGCGTGGCGCTCAGGGCCCGAGCCGAGTGAGCGCCCCGTGTACTATCACTCACTGGCGTTGAACCAGCTGGTGCAGGGCAAGCTCGCGGAGGCGGAGAAGGCCGTGCTCGATGGACTGCGCAGCGTGACGAACACGCATCAAGAGCGCAGCCTTCCAGCTGTGTTGCTCCAGGTAGACGGAGCGGCCGTCCGGCGGCGGCTGCTCGATAGTGCTGGTGCGAGTGCGTACATCGCACGTGCGCACGCAGCGATCCCGCCCAACGCGCCGGCGAGTCATCCCGTCCTCTCGGCGATCGGCATTGAGGTCGGGCTCGAACGGCTGGCGGCCGGAGATCCTGTCAAGGCGGAGTTGGCGCTTCGCGACGCGGAGCGCTCACGCGCGGCAGTGTACACGGCGAAGGATGTTCGTCTCGCGCGCACGAGGGGCTTGATTGGCGTCGCGCTCGCGGCGCAGGGAAAGTTTGACGACGCCTCGGCATTGATTCGTACCGCCATACCCGTGCTGGATAGCGCGTACACCGGGCGTCATTCGTTGTCGCTCGAGTTGCACGACGCGCTCGCACAGGCCGACTCGGCGCGCGCGGCCAATGAGACGCCGGCGCAGGTGGCATCACGCTTTGCCCGGTATATCGTCGCGCGTCCCTGAGCTTTTCGGCGTTTGGCCCCGTTTTGTCCTCGATCTCGCGTCCTCAAGCGTGGACTGGTGTCGTGTCGGTTGGATGCCGGTGCGGCCACGGCTCAAGTCATGGTACGCCAACTCTCGATGCCGAGGACAGAATCATATGCGTGTGATTTCAGCACTTGCCGCACTTTCACTCGTCGCGTCAACCGCCGCCGCGCAGTCGTTTGGCGGATACCAGATGCAGCTCAACGGCTCGGGCGGAAACGGCACGCCGCTGATCAGCGGTGGAGCGTTGCAGTTGATCAACGATGACTATGGCAGCTCGTCGTCAGCGTTTACGACGGGAACGTTCGACTTCTCCGCGCTGTCTGCCTGGTCGACGTCGTTTCGCTTGCACTACGCGTTTACGTCGGATGTGAACGGGTGGGGCGTCGGCGGCGACGGCATCGCCTTCGTAATGCAGAGTGGCGCAGCGACAGCGACGGGCGTCGGCGGTGGCTCGATGGGCTATGAGGGAATCAACAACAGCATTGCGGTTGCGTTCCGTTCGTTCTGGGACGATGTGCTGATTGGTGAGAACGGTGTCCTCAATGGCGCGTCGCCGTTCATCGCGAATTCCGCCGGGCTCTCGACTGGCAGCTCTGGCCCATCGACGGACTTCTTCGCCCAAGTGTTGCTCTCGTACGATGGCGCCGGCGGGCTGAGCCTCTCCTACACGCCGACGAGTGGGAGCGGTGTCTTCTCGGCGACGCATGCGGTGGATGTGTCATCGCTGGGGTCGACGGTGCGGCTTGGCTTTACGGGTGGATCTGGGTCAGCGACGCAGCTGGCCGAGGTCGACAACTGGTCGGTGACTGGTCTTAGCCCGACGACGGTGACTCCGGAGCCGGCGTCGATGGTGCTGATGGCGACGGGCATCGTGGTGGTGGTGGGTGCTGCGCGTCGTCGGAAAGGTGAGTCGGCTAAGTGGTCCTGTTCGGAAATGTGATGACGTATTGACGGCCCGTGTTTCGTCATTCGTGGTTCGTTTCGTGCGTGCCTACCCGTCTTTTGTGATTCGTTGCTCGTGCTCCGGCGCCGCCGCCCGATAGGCCGTGTCGATGGAGTTGAGCCCGATGTTGCGGATCACGAACAACCAATCACGGACAACGGGTAGGCACACGCGAAACGGTCAACGACTGACGGAAGACGGGTCGTAACATCCAAGAAACAGCGGAGTTCCGTCACCAGCTCCGCTCCTGAATACGTCATCAAACTTCCGAACACGACGACTAAGACGGGCTCATGACGCGAGAGCGGAGCGGGCGAGTGTCAGGACCCACCTTACGTGCGCCGGAAGTTGGCAACGGTGTATATAAGGTGGGTTCTGACACTTGTCTACTTCTGCAACGCGTTGAACAGGAGCTTGTACGTGCCATGTGTCTGGTCGCGATGCTGAACACGGAATCCGATCAGCACCACCTTGCCCTGACCAACCGGCACTGACACCATCGTCGGCTTGCCGGCGACAACGCTTTCGCCGAGAAGCCAACCGCTCTCGAGGACATTCTTGTCGGCGATCTTCACGATCGTCTGAACCGTAGACGTACCCGCGGGCAGGATCTCATACGCCTGGCTTCCCGACAGCCACGTGGCAATCGCCTCCGCCGGCATTCCGTACCCGAGTGGGTTGTTTGTGTCGACGTTCACGTGGAACGTGCAGCCCGGACACCAGAACTGCTTGAAGGGAAGACCAGCGGCCACGTCACGCAGTGGAAGCTGGAATTTCTCGATCGCAAAGTTTCCGGATTCGCCGAAGGTGACGAGCGTGCCGCCACCGTTCACGAAATCCTGGATTGCCTTTACACCGTCGTCGCCCATTCCACTGCGATAGTCGGCGCTCGGTCCGGGAGGAAGGGCAGGACTTGCAGCAGCGGCACCGCCACCTTCGCCGGGTGGGCCGCCGCGTCCACCACCGCCACCACCAGCACCGCGCCCACCACCGCCGCCGGCGCCACCCATCGCTGCGTTACCGCCACCACCGTGCGGGTTGGGATCCGCCGTCGTTGGCGTAAACGGAATTGCTCGCCCGGCTCCGGCGGCCGCGCCACGACCAGCACCGCGTCCCGCAGCGGCTGAATCGCCTGCTGCACCGGCACCGCGACCTGCACCTCCGGGGCCACCAGCACCCGCGCCGCCACCACGACCAACCAGCGTCCCAGCGTTGTCCGAAGGAAGAATGATGACGTCGTACTTCGCGTTGAGACTGCCGGGCTTGATGTCCTTGTCGAAGATCGTGGTGTACGGCTGGTCGAACTGCTCGAACATCAGTCGCGTCCAGCCTTCATCGGCATTGCCGCCATTGTAGCGCTGGTACATTGCCACGCGCAGTGGCTTGATCGCGTGACTGATTGCGCTCACGTCGCCTGCGACTGCGCTGAAGTCGACGCCGGTGACTTTGGCCGCACTGTTCACGTTGGCGGCAGAGGCACCCGTTACGACATAGTCACCAACGCTCAAGCCTGATCCTGTCTTGTCGACACGGCGAACGGTCGCGCCCTTGGCGATCAGAAGATTCGCCGCGCGCCACGAATCGTTGAGATGTCCGCTGAACGAAAGCGTGCTGCCGCTCGCAACCTTTCCAGCGGTTGGTTCTGCGGTACTGATTCTCGACACAGCTGCTGTGATCTTCACATCAGTCGGCGTCGCGGTCACGCCCATGAATTCCGCCATCACGTCCGTGGTCATGTCGTACGGACGAATGGGATTGCCGTCGTTGTCGCGCGTGTATTCGTTGTCGGGATAGAACGTCTTGCCGAGCATCCAGCGGACGACGCCCATCTTGGGCTGCGCCATGGAGACGACGTACGTCCCCGCCGCGTAGGACTTGCCGTCCTGCGTAAAGGCGTCCTTCGACTGCAGTACCTCGACGCCCTGGTTGAGGAGGTTCTGCAGCATCTTCTTCGCCGTGAGCGGATCGTGCTGCTGGTCGGCGGCGACGGAGACGATGTACGCCTTGGGTGATCCTTCCTCTCCACGCTTCGTCTGGTGAAGTCCCTTCAGGTACATGTTCTTGAGGACCATCTCCTTGTTGCGCGCGGCGAGATCGAGCGCCGCCCATGCCGCGACTTTCTGTCGTTCGACGATATCGCGAAGATGCCAGACGCCGCCGGGCCACGGACTCGGGAAGTTCGTCTGTTCCTTGTACGTGAGCAGGTTGCGTGTCGATCCGGTGAGCTGCTCCTTCGTCTGCGTCAGCGGCGACGCGAGCCGTGCACTCGCCGACTCGGTGAGCATACCGGCGATGTTGTGGAACGGCGTGATCCAGTGGAAGCCCATGTGGCCCCAGCCGG
>JBDTMO010000287.1:0-6981 GCA_039934235.1 bacterium
GCCGGCGGACAACACGCGCGAGATGTATTACGCGCTGCGGCGGCTCGGCAAGGAGGTCACGTGGGTGAATTACATGAACGGCGGGCACGGTGGTGGCACCGCCACAGCCGACGACTTCCTCGACATGCACAAGCGCGTGCTGGAGTTCTACGACGCTCGGCTCAAGACCACAAAGGCCAAGGTCACTACGAATTGAGCAGGTGCAGATCCTTCGCTGCGCTCAGGATGACAAACGCTGTCAGCCTGAGCGAGCGGAGCGAGCATTGTCATCCTGAGCGAGCGGAGCGAGTCGAAGGATCTGCACCTGCTTTCAACCCTACGGTGCACGGGTAGCAGAATCAGGTTCGACCAGCCGGTACATGATCTCCTTGTTGCCGCGCACGAGGCCAAACTCCTCGCGCGCGATGCGCTCCTGCAACACGGGATCCGTCTCGACGCGCTTCTTGTAGCGCTTGAGCGAATCAACCACGTGCTGCAACGAGTCGATGGTGCGCACCAGTGAGGTGCGCCGAGTGCGTTGGCGGAGCAAGTCGCGTGTGCCGTATTCGCCGCCCTGCACGGCAAACACCAGCGCCGCCACCGCGCCCGCGGCAAGCAGCACTTGTTTCACTCGCCGTGCGGCATTCCCTGTTCCGCTCTTTCGTGCCCGGGCCATCGCTCACCGCTTCGCAGCCTGAAATTTGACGTCCTACGTCAGCGTACCGACTCGCATCGTGGCGCGCAACTATTCTCCCGCACAGATCAAAGAACGATTAGATCAGAGCGACACCAACGCCTCCGACCTGCCGAGTGTCGAGGCGCGCGCGACCAAGTCGGCGGAAAATGTGTCGCGGACCGGGAGGTGATCCGCGCCCAGGCGAAGCTGTGCCTCGAGCAAACACGCGGCGGCGTCGCCCAATTCGGTCATGGGCATCGACATGGTAGTGAGACCAGGTGTCGTGAGCGCCGTCATCGGCACGTTGTCGAATCCGACGAGCGCGATGTCGTCCGGCACACGCAGCCCAGCCTCGCGCACGACGCTCATCGCGCCAAGGGCCATCATGTCGTTCGCGGCGAACACAGCGTCCGGCGGTGTGTCGAGCGCCAGCAACTTCTGCATCGCGTCCTGGCCACTTCCGTAGCGGAACGTTCCCTCGACCACTCGACTCGGCACAATTTCCCGATCTGCTTCCGTGAGGGCTCGGCAATACCCGTGGTAGCGCTGCGCTCGGCCATAGGTGGCGCTGCCCGCTCCGGTCGTTGGACCCGCGATCATGGCGATGCGCTCGCATCCACGATCGATGAGGTGGCGCGTCGCCGTATGCGCGCCCTGCTCGGAATCAACGAGGAGGCAGCTCACCTGTGGGATGTGATAGTCACGCTCGATCGCGATGACGGGCACGTGCGTCCTGTTCCTGACGAAGGCACGCAGCGTGTCCTCGGGCACGATGTCGCCGATGAGGACGAGGCCGACGATCTGCCCTTCGAGGAGCATCCGGAGGTTGGCTTCGCCGAGGTCGTGGCGGTGGTCGGAGTCGCAGAGCGAGAGGGTCCGTCCGGCGGCGAGGAGGGAGTGGCTCAGCCCTCTCACCACCTGGGTGAAAAACGGGTTGGTGAGATCGGAGACGATGACGCCGACGGCGTGTCCCTCGCGGCGCTTGAGTCCGCGGGCTAGCTGATTGGGGTGGTAGCCCATCTCGTCGATCGCGCGCTGGACCCGGCGTCTCGTTTTTTCCGAGACCCACTCGGCGCCATTGACGACCGCGGAAACGGTGGCAGTGGAGACACTGCAGCGCCTGGCCAGATCATGCAGGGTGACCGGTCTCATCAGCCTTTGGCGGGGCGTAGCTTTTGTATACGGCGGGCGGGAGAGAGTAACTGTAACGTTTAAGTCTGTCAACGGGACAAATTCGTGCAGCCTTGGCAACGGAGTACTTGGTATGCCCACAGGTGTCGCCTTGACCGCCGTCCCAGTTCGGGTGGGAGGAGTCAGGCGCTCAGATGGCAGCCGGCAGCCGGCAGCGGCCAGGTGGGTGTGGCGACATGAGAGCACTGCTCGCCGGACGCCAGACCCCCTGATTTACTGTCGGCTGCCGGCTGCTATCTGAGCTTCTGTCGCCCGTAATTGATGCAGATCCTTCGACTCACGTCGCTCGCTAAGGGATCACAGAGTTGCACGACGCAGCACCCGGAGACCGCGAGACAACAGTCGCGTCAGAAGCTCAGATAGCAGCCGCAGCGGCCAGGGTTGCGACACGGGATCATTGCGCTCCGTACGCCACAGCCGCTGATGTTCTGTCGGCTGCAGGCTGCAATCTGAGCTTCTGTCGCCTGCAAACTGGGTGCAGATCCTTCGACTCGCTTCGCTCGCTCAGGATGACAGCTGGCCGATCGCCGCCGCGAGCACGCTTTCCGGCGTCCACTCCGCGATCGGCCGAGAGGCACTCAACTCGCCTCGGCACATGACGGCGATCCGATCGCACAGCCCGAACAGTTCCGGCAAGTAGGAGCTGACGAAGAGCACCGCGCAGCCCGCCGCGGCTCGCTTCGCGATGATCTCATACACGTCCGCCTTGCTGCCGATATCGATGCCGCGCGTCGGTTCGTCGAGCAGCAAGATCTGCGCGTCCTGATGCAGCAGCCGCCCAATCGCGATCTTTTGCTGATTGCCGCCCGACAGCGAGCGCACCGGCTGCGACGGAGTTCGCGCACGCACACCCAACTCCTGGATCCACCGTCTCGATTGCGTGGCCTGGGACTTCATATCCAGCAATCCGATGGACGGCATGCGGAACGTCGGGCGAGTCGCGCACAGATTGTCGGTGATGGAGAGCGGCAGCGCCAATCCCTCACCCTTTCTGTCCTCGCTCAGATATCCGAAGCCGTCCTTGACGAGGTCGCGTGTGCCTGATCGCCCTGCCCGCTCGACGCGACCGTGATGTTCGATGGTCCCCGCAGTTGCTGAATCGAGCCCGAACAGCGCGCGCACGAGTTCCGTGCGGCCAGATCCAAGCAGCCCGGCCACACCAAGAATTTCTCCGCGACGCAGTTCAAGGCTTGCCGCTCGTAAGCGCGGTGGCGACGCGAGGTCGCGCACGGTGAGCACGACATCTCGTTGCGCAACGGGCGCACGCACCGGAAACAATCCAGTGGTCGCGCGTCCAACCATGCGAGATATCAGCTCGTCGTTCGTCGTGTCGGCAATATCGCCTGTTGCAACGCTGCGTCCGTCGCGCAGTACGGTGTACCGATCCGCGATCTGCCGCACTTCCTCGAGAAAGTGGCTGATGTAAATCACGGCAATGCCGCGCGCCGTGAGACGGCGTATGAGCGCAAACAGTCGCTCGACGTCCGAGCCTTGCAGACTGCTCGTCGGCTCATCCATCAAGACGACGCGCGCGTCCGCCGCCAACGCTCGGCAAATCTCGACAATCTGTCGGGCGGGAAGCGACAGTTCCGCGAGCTTGCGATCGGGCCGGATTTCGGGGTGCGGCAATTCGTCGAGCAGCGCGCGCGCTCGTTCACGTGAGCGCTTTCGGTCGATCCACCCGCGATGCGACATCTCGCCGCCGAGCAGGACGTTCTCGGCAACTGTAAGATGGGCGCAGAGGGAGAGCTCCTGGTGTATGAGCGCCACGCCATGCCTGCGCGCGTCGAGCGGCGAGTGCGGCTCGTAGCGCGACGTCATGAGTTGCATCACACCCGTGTCCGGGCGCACCGCACCGGCCAGCACGCCCATCAGCGTACTCTTGCCTGCTCCGTTCTCGCCGATGAGGGCGTGCACTTCGCCAGCGCGCACGGCGATGTCGACGCCATCGAGCGCGAGCGTTGCGCCGTATCGTTTTGCGATATTCGAGACGCGAAGGATCTCGCTCATCCGCCGGTGAGATACTTGTCGATGGGTGGCGCGACGATGTCTTTCGTCGCGGGGAGGTCGAGGTTCTCCGGTGTGACCATGGTCACGCCGGTGTCGATCTTTTTCTCGACGGGCTGTTTACGCAGATGCGCCACCATGGTCTTTACGCCGAGGTAGCCCATGCGCATTGGGTTCTGGACCGCGATGCCGTCGAGCTGGCGCGCGCGCATGGCGTCAACGAGAATCTGGCTCGCATCGAAGCCCACGAAGCGCACCTTGCCCGCTTTACCCATGTCCTGCAGCGCGAGCAACATGCCGACGGTTGCGGATTCGTTCGAGGTGAAGATGCCTTGCAAATCGGCACCAAACCGGTTGAGCAGATTCTCTGAAGCGCTCTTCGCCGTTTCGCGCGTCGGCCCGGCGTACTGGTCGGACGACACGATGACGATGTTCGGGAACGCCGACTTCATTTGCTCGAGAAAACCGCGCTCGCGCTCTTCCGTGCTTGCCGAGCCTTCTTGCAGGCGCAGCACGAGCACCTTGCCCTTGCCATTCATCGTCTGGCCGAGGCGGTCGGCGGCAAGTGTGCCACCCTTGTAGTTGTCCGTGGCGATGAAGCTCACCATCGCTTCGGACTCGAGTCCGGAATCGATGATGACGGTGGGAACGCCAGCGGCCTTCGCCTCTTCGACGGGGCGCACGAGTGCCCGACGATCGAGTGGCGCGAGCACAATGCCCTGGACGCCTTGCGTGGTGAATCCTTCGACGACCTGAATCTGCTGCTCCCGATCGTCTTCGCGGAGCGGTCCCTTCCAGATGACCTTCACGGTATCGCCGCCGGTGGTCAGCTCCTGCGCGGCCTGAACTGCGCCAGCGTGGATGCTCTTCCAGAATTCATGCGTCGTTCCCTTGGGGACGACGGCAATGGAGAGGGTCTTCCCGGTTGTGGAGGTCGCTGGCTTGTCGGCGCCTTTGGAGCACGCAGCAGCTATTAGGAGCAGGAGTAACGACGAGAGTGGGATGCGTTTCACAGGCAAGCTCCAGAGAACGGCGAACGGTGAACGGTGAACGGTGAACGGTGAAGTGAACGGTGAACGGTAGACGGTGGACGGTGGACGGCAACGGCAACTACAACTGCCTATCGCGGATTTCCCGGAAACAGCGCGGATAAAGCAAGAGCAGGAAAGGATCCGTGGCTATCGCCCGAGCAATGCAGTATCCGCGCGGTTCCGCGTAATCCGTGATAAGCAGTTGCTGTTGAACGTTCACCGCAGAGGGGCGTAGAGTTACGTAGAGGAAACAACAATGACTTATAGGAGTTGGAACTTCCACCAATCTTGTGGTCGCGCAATTCCGCCTTCTGCTCGGCTTCTCTCAGTTCTCTGCGACCTCTGCTCCTCCGCGTCCTCCGCGGTTTAACGACGACGAACCGTACTAACCAATGACCCCCGACGAAGGCGCTACAGAACCAGAACGCCCTTCACATAGTCCGCCTTCCGATGTTCCCCTTCAAATGCCCTCGGAACATCATCCAGCGACCTGTACCGATGCGTAATCAGCGGCGCGACGTCAACCGTCCCCGCCTCCAGAAGCTGCAGTGCGCGAAGATACGTCAGCGGACGGCCCGACGGATCATGACCACCCGAAGCACCAGCCGGTGAAATCAAAGTAGGCTCGCGAAACTGCACGTGATTCAGCACACCGAGTTCCACTCCCGAGTGGCCATGCCCGTACAGCAACACCGTCGCCTGCTTCCGAATCACCGCAGGAATCTCGCGAAACAACGCCCCCGACCCGCTCGCCTCGATCAGCACCTCCACGCCACGTCCCTTCGTGCGCTCCCGCACCTGCTCGGCGAGACCTCCAACGCCGGGGTCAATCGTCTCCGCGCCCCATTGTTCAGCGAGCGAGCGCTTCAATGCATTCGGTTCGCTCACAATCACGCGGCCAGCGAAACCCATCACGGATTTCAGGTACTGCGCGAACAGCAATCCCGCAGGACCGCCGCCACACACGAGCACCGTCCGCACGGGATTTGCCGAGTCGCTCGCAAGACGATAGCGTGCCGACGCACGCTCGAGCATCTCCATCGAATGAATGATGCAACCGAGTGGCTCAGCAAGGGCCGCCTGCTCCGGCGGAAGCGATGATCGCAGAGCCACCGCATTCGCCGCGGGCACGGTCACGAACTCGGCAAAGCCACCAGCGAGTCCCGTAATGCCATGCTCGCGATAGTGCTCGCACTGATGGGAATCGCCGGACACGCAGTACTCGCACACGACCGGCCGACGCTCACTCACGCATGTCCGTCCCTGATCGACGACGACGCGATCGCCGCGCGCAAGATCACGCACCTCGGCGCCGACTTCTTCGATCACACCTGCGATTTCATGTCCGAGTATCTGCGGGTGTTCGCGCAGCGGACGCACATGGCCGAACTCGTCGTAGTTGTAATTCGCATGGCCTGCAACAATGTGCAGGTCTGTCCCACACAGGCCAACTGCCTCCACCCGCACAACGACTTCGTGCGGTAGCGGATCGACGCGCGGAACATTGCGCACCTCGATGCGATCGACGTCCACGAGGACAGCGGCACGCATCTGCCTTACTTCAGCCATGCCGAGCCGTCCGGGTATTGATAGGTGCGCAGGCTGTCCTCATGCATCGTGATGCTGTAGCCCGGAGCACTCGGCGGCATGTAGCGTCCGTCACGAATGACAACGGGATCGACGAAGTGTTCGTGCAAGTGGTCGACATATTCGACGATCCTGTCCTCGAGCGACGCGCTCACGCAGATGTAATCGAATATCGAAAGATGCTGTACGTACTCGCAGAGACCGACGCCCCCGGCGTGCGGACATACCGGCACACCGAAATGCGCGGCCATCAGCAGGACGGCAATCACCTCGTTCACTCCGCCAAGACGGCACGAATCGATCTGGCAAAAGCGAATCGCGTTCGCCTGCATCAGTTGCTTGAACATCACGCGATTCTGGCAATGCTCACCGGTGGCAACGCCCACGGGCGCGACAGCCCGCGCGATCGTCGCGTGACCCAGCACGTCGTCCGGGCTGGTCGGCTCCTCGATCCACCACGGATCGAAGCGCGCGAGCTCGCGCATGCTGGCGATTGCCTCCCCCACGTCC
>JBDTMO010000288.1:0-6981 GCA_039934235.1 bacterium
CGCATCATTCGTGAGATAGACGTGCGTCCCAAATTTCGGTTGCGTGTACACGAACGCCGAATGCACGCCGCCGGTCACGCCTTCGGTGAACTCGCTCACCGCTTTGGGATGCAACGGGTCATGCGTGTCCGCGATGACGATACCGTTCTTGCGATCGGCCGCACCTTCGCGTGTAAACACCATGTAGTTGCCGTCCGCGGTCGTCATCATGTCGTTCACGAGCCGCGTGTTCGCCTGAATCGAGTCGACGATGACGGGGGCACCCGGATTCGTGATGTCGATGGTGTACACGCGATCGCCGCCACCATGCGTGCCGAGGTACGCGACCTTTCCATTCGGGTGAATCCACACTTCGCTCGTTGGAAAGGTGGTCCGCGGAAGACGTCCCACCACGCGCACCGGACGGCGAACGTCGCGCATGTCGATCTTGACCACCGCGTCGCTCGAGCGGTTGCCGTAGTTCGCCGTGACGACGTACGTGCCCGCTTCATAGGCGACGAATGCGCCGTCGGCGTCGAGCTGACCCTTGCCCGGCGAGAAGCTCCACGTGGGCGTGAGCCCGGTCACGGGTTTGCCCGAGGCATCCTTGGGTGTCGCGCTGAATCGAACGACGTCACCCGTGCGCGCTGTGAGTTTGCGCGGCGTGATGTCGATGTCGGCAATGGAATTCGCAATGACCTGCACCGCGACGCTCGACGTGGCTGGCGCATCCGTCGCACTGATGGTCGACTTCCCCGGCGCCAGCGCCGTCAACATTCCATCGGCATCAATGGCCACGACATTCGGCGCGCTCGACGTCCACTTGATCGGATCGGACTCGCGGCGATCATCGACCCTCGTGTAAACCTCAGCCGTCGCGCGTGCGCGCTGGCCCACGACCATCTTCGCGGGCAGTGCGCCAAGGCGCAGCTTCGCGGGCGCATCGGCCACCATGAGCACTTCGAACCGATGCACGTACGGCTTGAAGCCGGGGATCAGGGAGATGACCGAACCGGTGACCTTGCCCGTGCCGCGCGCAATCACCCAGCCCGATGTGTCGATCTTGCCGGCGTTGGCTGCGGCCTCCCCGAATCGCAGATGGGCGTTGGGGATGACAGCTCCCTTTGCGTCGTATGCAACAGCGGTGAGATGAATGGAGTCACTGGCCGGAACGACGAGTCGCCCGGGGGTGAGCGCAATGCGCACAACGGGCGACGCCTGAAGCACCGGCGTTGGTGGGGTGGCCTGGCCTTGCTGCAGCAGGAGGAGCGCGGTGAATGCGACGATCATGCGAGTGGGGAGCTGAAGCGTGGGGATCGACGGAGGTCGTCTAACGTGCTCGCTGCACTACGGCGCGTCAAACGTCGGAGTTCCGGCATCGCAGCACAGAGAGCAGCCGACACTGTAGTTTTTCTTCATGCCTGCCAGAAAAGCTGTGCCCCTCCCTGCCCCGGATCTCGATCCCGCTCAGGATCCGGGCTTTGGTGACGCGTCGACACGTGCAGAACAAGCGCTCTCGGAAACGCCACCAGAACTGATCGGACGTCCAATCGTCCGCCACGCTGCTTCCGGCCCGACACACGAAATTCGTATCGGCACCGCGTCGTGGACCGACCCCACAATGGTCCGCGCGAAAGTCTTCTATCCTCGGGGCGTCTCCTCGGCCGAAGAGCGACTTCGCTTCTACGCCGAGCAGTTCAGCGTCGTCGAAGTGGACGCGACCTACTATTCACTTCCGGAGCGAGCAACAGCGCATCTGTGGGCCGAGCGCACGCCAGAAAACTTCAGCTTTCATGTGAAGGCGCACGCGCTGATGACCGGGCAACCGACGGAAGTTGCGCGTTTGCCAAAGGGGCTCGTCGAAGTGCTTCCGGCTGATGTTGCGGCCAGGAAGAAAATCTATGCGAAGGATCTTCCGTCCGACTTGAACGACGAACTGTGGACGCGCTTCGTCGACGCGCTGTCGCCACTCGCGGAATCAGGCAAACTCGGCGGCATCCTGTTGCAGTATCCGCGCTGGTTCCTGCCGACGCCCGAGAACAAGGACCTGCTCGCGGAATCCGCGATGCGCCTCGCCGGCATTCACGCCACGGTGGAGCTTCGCAACCGCATGTGGTTCGGGTCCACGAAGTCATCACAGTGGACGCTGGACATGCTGCGCGACCTTGGGCTCACGCACGTGATGGTGGACGGGCCGCAGGGTCTCGAGAGCAGTGTTCCCGCCGTGGCCGGAGTGACGACGTCAAATCTCGCGATGATCCGCTTGCATGGTCGTCGCTCCGCAACGTGGGAAGCCGCGAACGTCCCCACGGTAGAGCGCTACCGATACCTCTACTCGGCGGAGGAGCTGCTCAAATGGATGCCGTTGATCGAATCGGCCGCGACGGAAGCCACGCGGACGATCGTGTTCTTCAACAACTGTTACGGCAACTACGGTTCGACGAACGCGAGGGAGATGATCGCGCGGTTGTCTGTTGCGTTCTGAGCGAGCGGAGCGAGTCCGTTGTCATCCTGAGCGAGCGGAGCGAGTCGAAGGATCTGCACCCCGATGCGCCCGCCAATACACGGCGCCGCCCAGCAGGATAAAACCGAGCGCGCCACCAACCACCTTCAACTCGAAGAGCAGTGGCTGTGTCTCCTCTGCGGGCGGGACCATCGCGACGCCCATCGCGAACAGCGTCACCAACAGGCCACTGACCCCCACCATCGTTGCTCCCACTGGCCCGCCCGGAACGCGGATCGCGTCTGTCGGTGCCGGCGTGCGGCGATGAAGCAGGAACGCGATGAACAGGTAGACGTACGGGATGAAGTAGATGAGAAGCTGCGTGTCGAGAATGATGAGGTATGCTTTCTCCACGGTCGTGCCTTTTCCCAGCAAACTCACCAGCAGGAACAAGGTCGCGAGAATTGCCTGCACGAGAATCGCCACATACGGCGTCTTCCACTTCGGATGCACTCGGCCGAACGCCGGCGGAAAATACCGATCGAGTCCAATCGCGAAGGCGACACGCGCCGGTCCCGATAGCCACGCACCGACACCGCCAATGTTTCCGATGGTGTACGCGAGGGCGCAAAACGGCGCGAGCCACCACAGTGACGGACTGATTGCGCGCGCACCGACCGTGATCGCTTGCAGGAATCCGGAGACGATGTTGACCTCGCCCACCGGCACGAGCCACAGCAGCGCGCCAGTGCCTAAGATGTAGATGAGCGCGATAAGCGGCGCAGCAATGAGAATCGCGCGGGGCAGCGTGCGATGCGGGTCGCGCACCTCGCCACCCATCGCGCTCGAGAGTTCGAGGCCAGCGAACGCAAACGCGATGGAGGCCCACAGGTTCAATCCGGATAAATGGCCAAGGTCCGGTTTGATGTTTTCCGCCGTGATTGGATTTGCCGACGGGTGTCCACCGAGAATCGCGAAGGCCCCGAGAAGAATGAGCACCACGCCCGGGATATACGCCCCGACGCCACCCGCATTCTGCAGCCACTTGCCTGTGCCTACGCCGACGATGTTCATGAAGACAGCGAGCCACAGACAGATGAGCGTCGCCGTCAGGACATAGGTCCAATTGCTCGTGAGGCTGCTCTCACCCTTGCCCACCACGAACGTCGCAATCACCGCGGTTGAGATGAGCAGGTTCGGATAGTAGAGCACGTTGTTGATCCAATAGCACCAACCGCAGACATAACCGTGGCGCTCCCCGAGTGCGCGCTTTGTCCACTGATAGATGCCGCCCTCCTGCGGGAAACGCGACGACAGCTCCGTGACGACGAGCCCTTGCGGGACAAAGAAGAACAACCCCGCCAGCATCCAGAGCGCGAGCGCACTCGGGCCAGCCTTTGCCGCTGTCGCGAGCCATCGCAGGCCAACCACCGCGACGAGATTGAAGAGCACCAGGTCGCGAAGACCAAGCGCGCGATGCAGGGAAATATCAGGGCCCGCATTCGCGGGCTGTCGCTCGTCGGTCATGATGGCTCTGGGTGATGTGCTGCCAACATACGCGCCGGTGACGCCACGGCAAACACATCCGAGCCCTATGCGAACGACGTAGCGGTTCGCATATTCGCGCCATTCCAATGGCATCTCCTCCTTGCTTTTGCGCATCATGACTTCAGTCGGCAGCATCACTCCGAACAGTTCGTACACGCCTTTCACGACGAGTACTCCGTCGAGCGAGTCCGTCCCGGCATGGAGCCTGAGTGCGCGCGTCGCGTTTCGGTTGTGCGTCGTGTATTTCGGGCTCTACGTCATCTCGACGCAAATGCTTGCCGCGCTGTTCCCGACGCCCGGAATCGAACTGCCGGACCTGAGCGCCATACCTGCTGTGCAGAGTCTCTTTGCGTGGATCGGTGCGCACATCCTCGGCATTGCAGAGCCGATCGCGCAGCACGTCAGCGGTAGCGGAGACAAGCTCTTCGACTGGGTGCAGTCGTTCTCCCTGGTGCTCATTGCGATCATCGCCACAGCGATCTGGTCGATCGTGTCAAAGCGCGAGCATCACACACGACTCTACCGGTGGTTCCGCCTGTTCGCGCGATTCGCGCTGGGGACAACGCTCATCAGCTACGGCATCGCGAAGGCCATTCCAATGCAGATGCCCATTCTCGCGCTGGCTCGACTCGTCGAGCCGTTTGGCAATTTCTCGCCAATGGGCGTGCTGTGGTATTCCGTTGGCGCTGCGCCGGCGTACGAAGTCATTACAGGCTGCGCGGAACTCACGGCCGGCATCCTGCTGTTCTGGCCGCGCACGGCGACGCTCGGTGCCTTGCTCGCGTTGATGGACATGACGATGGTGTTCATCCTGAACATGACGTACGACGTTCCGGTGAAACTCTTCTCGTTTCACCTGGTCGTGTTGTCGATCGTGATCATCGCTCCAAACGCCAAGCGGCTTTTCGAGCTGTTCGTGTTGCATCGCTCGACCGCGATTCGCGAAGAACCGGCATTCGGTCGCGTTCCGGCCACGAACCGGCGCGCGATCGTCGCGCAACTGCTGTTCGCCGCCTACGTCCTGTCGGTAAACGTCTACCAAGGCGCCGATTCGTGGACGAAGTTCGGTGCGGGTGCACCAAAGTCGCCGCTCTTCGGCATCTGGGACATCACTGACATGTCGATCGACGGACAGGCGCATCCGGCATTGCTCACAGACCGCGATCGTTTCCATCGCCTCATTTTCCAGCAGCCCGCGTTTGCCACGATTCAGCAGATGGACGACACCTTCAAGCGGTATGGGGCGGTGATCGACACAGTGAAGCACACGCTCGAGCTCTCGGCCACGGACACCACGAAGACGAAGGCGTTACTGACCTATCGTCGCGCCACGCCACAGCAACTGGTCATCGATGGAACCATGGGCGGACACGTCATGCATCTCGATGCAACAGTTCGTGATCTCAATTCATTCCTCTTGAGGAACCGCGGCTTTCATTGGGTGCAGGAACTGCCCTTCAATCGGTGAACCTCGCGCAGCAATTCGTCCAATGACACTCGACGCGATTGTCATCGGCGCGGGACCGAATGGACTGGCCGCCGCGATTACGCTCGCGCGCGCAGGACGGTCGGTACGGATTTACGAAGCGGCGCCGACCGTCGGTGGTGGCACACGATCGGACGCACTCACGGAACCGGGCTTCGTCCACGACGTCTGTGCCGCGGTGCACTCACTTGCATTGGCGTCGCCGTTTCTCAGGACGTTGCCACTCGCCGAGCATGGCGTGGCATTCGCGCATCCGGCCATTCCGCTGGCGCACCCGCTCGATGATGGCACGGCCGTCGTCGTCGAACGATCCGTGCAGGCAACTGCCGACGCACTTCCTCGCGCCGACGCTCGGCGCTATCAAACGTTGCTCGAACCGTTCGTCGAACGCGCAGATGACTTGATGGAAGCATTGCTCGGACCGCTCGGGATGCGCCATCCAATACTCCTCACGCGCTTCGGCCTACACGCGATTCAGTCGGCGCACGGGTTGGCCAATCGGATGTTCGAGAGCGAACGGACGCGGGCAATGTTCGCCGGCGTCGCGGCGCACAGCATGGTGCCGCACGATCACCTCTCCACTGCTGGGTACGGACTCGGGCTTCTGGTCGGCGCACACGCCTTTGGTTGGCCAGTGGCGGTCGGCGGGTCGCAGAAACTCGCCGACGGGTTGGCGTCGTACCTGCGATCGCTGGGAGGCGAGATCATTACGGGTGCGGAGATTACGTCCCTTAGCGAGTTGCCGTCATCCCGCGCGGTGCTCTGCGACGTCACGCCCCGACAGTTTCTGAAGATGGCCGGCGACCGCATGCCGCCATCCTATCGCCGGCGCCTCTCACGGTATCGGTACGGGCCCGGTGTGTTCAAGATGGACTGGGCCCTGAATGATGTCGTGCCCTGGCGTGCGAAGGAGTGTCACTCCGCTGGCACAATTCATCTCGGTGGTTCAGCCGAGGAGATCGCGTTCTCTGAGCACGAATCGTGGAACGGGCGGGCAGCAGAACGACCCTACGTGTTGGCTGTGCAGCCAAGCCTATTCGATTCGACGCGAGCGCCAAAGGGAAAGCACACGCTGTGGGCGTACTGCCATGTGCCCAACGGTTGCACGGTCGACATGCGCGAGCGCATCGAGAGTCAGATCGAGCGCGCCGCTCCAGGATTTCGCGAGTGCATTGCGAGCACGCACGTGATGTTTCCTGCCGACATGGAGCGCCGCAACGCGAATCTCGTGGGAGGCGATATCGCCGGCGGCGCAGCGGACCTGGCGCAGTTCTTTGCTCGCCCCGTCGCAAGCCTTCACCCATATGCGACGGCCATACCCAATGTGTACCTGTGTTCGTCCTCCACGCCGCCCGGCGTCGGCGTGCACGGCATGTGCGGACACTACGCTGCGCGTTCGGCGCTGTCGCGGACATTTAGCCGCTGAGGACGTTGTATGATTGGGGCATGAATGCAGAGCCGTTACTCATCCTCGTGACGCGTGTGCTGGTTCAGCGCCGACTGGACGCTGTGCTGATCGGCAATG
>JBDTMO010000289.1:0-6972 GCA_039934235.1 bacterium
CACGTGGTTGAACATCTCGAGGTTCGGTCCGACGGACACATCGTACCACGACATGTACCACAACCCCGGAACGTTGATGCTCATGTTGTCGTGATACAAACCGCCCTTGTACCAGGCAGGATCGTTTGGCGCGCGCTTGATCATTGCGCCGCCTGTCGGCACCGGCATCCTGTCCGCGAAAATACCCTTCTGTCCGTCGATGTTCTTGATGATGTCCTGCTCGGGCAGCGTCCAGAATTCCTTGGACCAGTCGACTGGCGGACTGTGCTGCGCGAGATCGAATGACTTCGACGCGAGAATGAGCTCCGCCTGTGTGGCATTCTTCGGCATCATCGGGCGAACCTGGTTCTCCTCGCCATACAACCAGTCGATGAACAGCATCTGCACCGCGCCGCCGCGATACCAGTTGCCCTGCTCGTAGTACGGCCCCACGCGTCCCACACCGGCACCAAAGCCCTGCACGTTGAACGCCGCATAGCCCGGCGTATTCGTCGCCACCACCGCACCCTGCCACTCGGCGGTCGATGAGCATCCGGTCGTACCCACCTTGCCATTCGACCAGGGTTGCTTCGTCATCCACTTCACTTCGTCTTCACCATCGCTCACCGGCGCGCCGAGGATGTCGTAGTTGCCCTCGGCGAAGAAGTGTCCACGCTCCTGCATGTCGACGTAGGCGTATCCGCGCTTTATGGCAGTGACCGCGGTGCTCATGTCGCGCGGCACGCCGTTCGCCACATCCCAGAAGTTGAAATTGTACGGTGTGCGCGACCAGATGACCGGGTACTTCTTCGAGGTATCCTTCGGGCGATAGATGTCGGCCGGAATGCGGATGCCGTCGCGCATGGCGATCATGATCTTGCGGTCGACCACCGCGAGCGATTGCAATTCCTTCTCCGTGTCCCAGCGCTTCGCCTTCACGCTGTCAGGCATACCGCCAGCTCGGCCCTGTGCCCAGGTGGTCTGGTTACCGATGAGCAACAAGGCGCTCGCGGCGAGGAACGTGCGGGTGAGCTGGAACATGGCGGAACTCCCGTGGCGATCGGTGAATGTCTCCGAGCCGGAAGTTTGAAGCTGCGCGACGGGCAACGTTACATCAAGAACTCGCCGGCGTCGGCACGGAGCGCTATGCTTGCGCCCTTGGACGACACCCTCGGCAGCAAACCCCAGATCGAACCCGCGACGATCGCGACGCTTCGGCGTCGGCTGCTGCCCTTTCTCTTTCTCCTCTACGTCGTCGCGTTCCTCGATCGGATCAACATCGGGTTCGCCGCCCTCACGATGAACCGCGAGCTGGGCGTCTCCACTCAGCAGTTCGGATTTCTCGTTGGCGTGTTCTTCTTCGGCTACTTCCTGCTCGAGATCCCGAGCAACCTGCTGCTGCACAAGCTGGGCGCTCGTGTGTGGATCGCACGGATCATGTTGACGTGGGGCGTCGTTGCCATCGCGAGTGGCTTCGTGCGGAGCGTCGACCAGCTTTACGTTGCGCGCTTTCTGCTCGGCGTCGCAGAAGCCGGGTTCTTTCCCGGAATCATACTGTACCTCACGTACTGGTTTCCAAAGCGAGAACGCGCACGCGCCATTGCGCTGTTCATGATCGCGCAGCCCGTCACGAGCATACTCGGCGGGCCACTCTCCGGCGTCATCCTCGATCGTGTGCATTGGATGGGCGTCGGAAGCTGGCGCTGGCTCCTGATTCTCGAAGGGTTCCCCGCCCTTGTCGGCGGCGTGCTGACGTACGCGCTACTCCCGAACGGCCCGGCCGAGGCTCGCTATCTCACCGAGGGTGAGAAGTTGGCGATTGCAACGGAACTCGCATCCGAACAACGAGAGGCAAGCGGCGCGCGAGAACTGTCGGTGAGTCTCGCGCTTCGGCATCGCGGTGTGTGGCATCTCGCGGCAGTCGGCATTCTCCAGGCTGTTGGCTTATACACGCTGAGCTTCTGGACGCCGCAGGTCATCAAGGCGTTGTCGAGTGTTTACACCAACACGATTGTCGGACTGCTTGTGACGATACCAAATGTTGCTGGCCTGTTTGCGATGTTGTTGGTCGCGCATCGATCCGACCGTGTGCGCGAGCGCCGGCAACACATTGCGATTCCGTTGACCGTTGGCGGAATGGCCTTCATCGCGCTTGCCTCGTCACGATCGCCCATCTCGTCGATCGCGCTGCTGTCACTCGTGGCGTTCGGCGCCTACGGTTTTTTCGGACCCTTCTTCGCGTCGGTGAGCGGTCTGCTCGGAGGCATCGCGGGTGCCACGACCATCGCGCTCGTTACCTCTGTGTCGAACCTCGGTGGCTTCGTCGGACCGTATCTCGTTGGTCTCATCGCGCGTCGAACAGGAAACCTGAACGGGGGACTGGTGCTCGCTGGATGTTCGATGATCCTCTCAGCGGCGCTCGCGCTGTTCCTGCCACGACGCACGCACGTGACGTGACGCTGACGTCGCTCTTAGATCGGAGCACTCGGCATGGCGCACCACAGCGGCACGTGCGCGGACGTCAGCACGAATGGGCCCCACGACTGCTTCAGGAAGGCAATGACGCCGCCGGGACGTACGTGTTGCGTCACGGCGCGCAGCACCGCGGCGGGGTCGCGAGGAAATTGAAGGATGTAGCGGCCTACCGCGGCGTCGAACACGCCATCGATATTCAGCTGCGTGACGTCGCCCTGAACAAAGGTGATGTTGTCGAAGCCTGCGTCAGCTGCGCGTCCGTGCCTTTTCGATGGACGCGAGTGGTTGTAACGGAGCGTAGTGACCGCGAGATTGCTGGCGGTCATGCAACAATCGGCGTCAGACCGCTACACGGCACGACGAGCCATCGACTCGCTCGCATCGAATCCCAACCGCAATGAAACAGACCGGTGCTGTGACGTTTCTCACGTTCGGACTGATCCTCTGGGTGCACCAGTTGCCCACGATCGGCGGCCGCGTCCCGCTGGTCTTTGTTGTCGCCTGGTTCGGTGCTGCCGCGATCGTCGCTCTCATCTTCGCCCGGCCAAGCCCCACGCGCCTCGACGCCGCGCCGCTCTCAGTGCCAGAACGCTCCGACGCGGAGTGGCGCGCGAGGATGCGCCAATCCGCCCGCTGGCTCCTGCCGTTCGCGCTCGTGCCACTCCTTGAACGCCGCGGCGTTCGAAGCGATCCGGCCGTCTGGCTCCTCGACGCCGCGCCGATCATCGCCCTCACAACGGTGCCGTATTTCACGGGCGTGGCGCGTACGGCGTTCGGCGGCGCTGTCCTGAGCATCGGCGCATTCCAGGCAGTTTGGACCTGCGGGGCCTCCGCCTTGTTCGTTGTCATGAAGCGCACCGCCGCAGCCACCGGAGCGCCGTTACCGGACGGCGGCACGTTTGAGGATTTCTTTCGCCCCGAGTATCGCTATCTGTTCCTCGGCCTGTCCGCTGCGATGTTGCTCGGCTATTGTCCCGCCTTACTCCGCTTGGGCCATCGACGCTTCTTGCGTCTGCACGAACGCGCGGAGTCGCACGCGGCTCCGGCGCGTGCTCGTATTGGACCTCCTGGCAGCTGAGCTAAGATGAGTGCCTGGTATCGAGTGACTCAGTTTACAGGCATTGCACCAAGCGCGTGGTACGCCGGGAGCGCTCTTGCACGCACGCTGTACGACAACCGACGATGGAAGGGGATCTGCCTTATCGCCTGGCGTACCATCGAATCGGTAATTCCTGCCTTCGTTGTTTGATGAGCAGGTACTCGAACGGCTGGTTTCCCGAAACCATCACCTGGTGCGGCACCGCCGCGGGAACGCGAATGATGTCCCCCGCGTGCAGCACGATCTCGTAAGTCTTGCCGAAGTGCCCGCCCGCCCGTTCGCCGGGCGCGCGATACGTGCTCCCCACGAGGCTGTCACCCGTGATGAGCGCACCAGTGCCCGATCGAATGATCATCAGGTCGTCCCAGCGCGCATGCACCTCGGGGTTGCCGGACACCCTACGTCGCACCAGCTCGAAATTGGTCTGCTCGTCGCCTGACGTGAGCAGGGTGGTGCCGAGGACCTGCGCGGGACTGCCACGATTGAAGCCGCTCCTGAAGGCGGCGTCCGCGGTAGACGCCGGAATGAAGTCGATCCGCTTCCTCAGCTGCTCGGCTTGCCTCTGCGCCGCGCGCTCCTTGTGCGCAAGCTCCTTCGCACTCGGTTTCGCCACGAATGAACCAGGCTGCTGAGCCAGGCCGATCCGACTCGCTGCGACAACTGCGAACATCACCACTATCAAGTGCCTGCGCATGCCACCCTCCCGCGTTAAGCGAAAGGTTGGTTCGGGGGTCACGCCCAACAAGGCAACCTGAATGATTCGTCTCGGATGAAGAAGAGCTCGATGGCGCGAGCCTGTTCGCCGAACCGTCGGTTCCGCTGAAGAAAGACCACGGCGCAGCAAGAACGTGCTAGCCTGGACGTCAAGCGGACGGGCACTCTTTGTCTCGCGTGCGCCCGGCCGTGAGACCGGGCAATGCCTCCAACTCGAACAACGAGAGACGTTGCAAGGAATCGCCCGTGTCGCGCTGATGATATTTACGCTGCCTTTCGCGGCGAGTGTGAGCGTTCCATCTCGTGCCGCAGCGCAGAGTGCGGACCTTCACGGCGTTGTTTACGCAGATGCGAACGCGAATCGAAACCGTGACGCCTCCGAGCGAGGCATCCCGGGAGTGATGATCTCGAACCAGCGCGACGTCGTTCTCACCGACTCGCTCGGGCGATTCGACATCCCGAGTGGCACTTCGGGTATCGTATTCGTCTCGGTGCCCGATGGATTTCGCTCCAGCGGCACGTTCTGGCGCACGACCACGCTAGCGCTCGCGTCGGTCGAATTTGGACTGGTCCGTCAATCGCAGCCGCGGACGTTCTCCTTCGTGCACGCGTCGGACCCGCACATCGCTCCGGACAACGTCGATCGCTTTCGCCATTTCCGTCAGATGACGGATTCGCTCGCCCCGGCCTTCGCCCTCATGGGCGGCGATCTGGTCCGCGATGCCATGAGCCAGACCGAATCGAAGGCGCGGTCGTACTTCGATCTGTACGTGGCAGAGGCAAGGATATTTCGCACGCCCGTTTTTACCGTGCCGGGCAATCACGATCACTACGGGATCATCCGCTCACGGTCACATGCAGATCCCGCCAACCCGCTCTACAACCGCGGCATGTATCGGGAATACTTCGGGCCTGACTATTACTCGTTCACATATGGCGGCATTCACGTCATCGGGCTCAATACCATTTCCCCTGACGACTCGGCGTACTACGGCGACGTCGACAGCGTGCAGATGGCGTGGCTCAAGCGTGACCTTGCCCATGTACCAGCGGCAATGCCCGTCATCACGTTCAACCACATTCCGATGATCTCGAGTTGGGGGACGCTGATCGGATATGATGAGGATCCGCTCGTAGCCACCCTCGCAAGAATCAACGGCAAGCCCCGATACCGTCACACCGTCGGCAACGTCCTCGAGGTGATCGAGGCCATGCGCGGCCACCGCTACATCGTCGCGCTGGGCTCACACATGCACGCGCCGGAGCAGGTGTCATTCGTGACTGGCGGGACGCCTCTCCGGTCCGACGTGAGCGCCGCGATCGTCGGCGGGAACGAGTTCGCCTCGGTGATCTTTCCGTCGGGCTTCACGCTGTACACGATACGCAACGGGACGATCGATGCGGGGCGATTCTTCCGACTCGATCCGCCGAGGGCGCAGCCGTAGGCGTGCGATCCAGGTCTTCTCGCCGTCACTTCTTCAGCTTCGCCCGTAGCTCCTCGAAGAAATTCTCCACCACCACCATCGATGGCGTCCCCGCCATGTCCTCCCAACTCCTGTCTCGCACCATGAGAAATCGCTGATCGTCGGGCGTGATCGCAAAGGTGCCCCTGACCAACGATCCCGGGCGCACTCGGTCCGGGATTGCGAACAGGACGCGGGGCGGTTCGGCCGAGAACGGCGGGCCTGGATGGAGCTGGACGACATACATGTTCTTCCCGCTGACGTAGAACAGCTCGCGCCCGTTGTGCGCCCAGAGCGGAGCGCTGCCACCCCCGCTCGAGACTTGCCACCTGCCGCCGTTCACGTCCGGGAACGGGCGGACGAACACCTCGTTCTCGCCCTGCTCGTTCGACACGTACGCCAGCCAACGGGAGTCCGGCGACAGCGCCGAACCTCCTTCGTCGTATCCAGTGGCCACGATCCGACGCGCCGCGCTGTCCACTCCCGGATGCACCGCGAGAATGTCTCCTCCTGCTTTGGACCCCGGCGATCCTGCTGCGCCAAGTACGAGCCATCGGCCATCGGGGCTCGAGAATCCGTCGGTCGGCGCGTCTTTTCCCCAGAGGAGCCGGGGTTCGCCCGTACCGTCGGCGGGCTGCTCCCACAGACCAAAGCGGCCGGCGCGCCGCGTCGTATCAGGCCCGATTGGCCGGTCCGAGAGGAAGGTGATCGCGCGCCCGTCGGGCGTCCACGCGGGCGCTCGGTCCTCCCCAGGGTAGAGCGTGAGCCGTGACACGGGACCTGCGGGTAACTGCTTTATCCAGATGTCGGTGCCAAGGTCGGTGAGGAGCGTGAGGGCGATGCGCCGTCCCTCCGGCGACAGGGCGAGACCCCAGCCGACGGCAATGTTAGCCCCGGTGTAGGACCCGCCCGTATTGACCTGCCACGAGGAATCCACCGGCTCCAACTGACCGCGTCGGTCCACCCACACGAGCGCCGCATTCGGTGTCGGGCCCGGCGCGAATTCCGGCCGCCCCAGGAGATAGACCGCCGTCCCCTCGCCCGAGACCACGAATCCCGGTGCCTGGATCCCGTCGAGGATCGGCACGGGCTTGCCGGTGGCGGCAAGTGCCGTGTTGTCCCAGGGCACGGCCATGAGCGTGCCTGAGCTGGTCAGGTACAACACATGTCCCGTGGGAACGTACCACGCGCCGACGGCGTCATCGAAGAGCGCGCGAATCGTATCCTTGCGCGCGTCGTACA
>JBDTMO010000290.1:0-6969 GCA_039934235.1 bacterium
GGGTCGCTGGTGCTCGCGCTCACGTACGTGCCCGCGATGGCGTCGTACGTGTTCGGCGAGCGAGAACATGCGACGAGGGAGGTGCATGCCGAAGCGTCGTGGCTCGTTGCTGTTCATGCGCGTTATGACCGCGCGCTGACGTGGGCGCTTGCCCACCGCAGCCGCGTCGTCGCTATCGCCGTCGCGCTGCTCGGTATCGCACTCGCGTCCGTTCCGTTTCTCGGCACCGAGTTCATGCCGAAGCTGGACGAGGGATATCTCCTCATCGAGACGCGGCGCATTGCGAGCGCGTCGCTGCCGCAGGGCGCGTTGATCTCGACAGAGGTGGAGCGCACACTCAAGCGCTTTCCCGAGGTCAGCTCGGTGGTCACGAACCTCGGACGTCCGCACGAGGCCACAGAGACCATGGCGCTCAATCAGGCTGACGTCTATGTCACGTTCAAGCCGAAGTCGCAGTGGCGCGTAAGCTCACTGGACAAGCTCATTCCCAAGCTGGACTCGGCGCTCGCAGAAGTGCCGGGCCTCGAGTACGAGTTCAGTGCGCCGATGGCCATGCGTCTCGATGAAGTAGTCTCGGGCGTAAAGACCGCACTCGGCATCAAGATCTTCGGCGACAGCCTTCCACTTCTCCAGGCGAAGGCGGAAGAAATTCGCGGCGTGGTCGCTGAGATCGACGGTGCGGAGGACGTGTCAGTCGGGATCAGCGCTGGCGCCATGCAGCTGGAAATCGATCTCGACCGTTCGGCGATCGCGAGTTACGGGCTCAACGTCGCTGACGTGCGCGAAGCGATCGAGACGGGCATCGGCGGCGCGACGGCCACCGAGGTGGTCGACGGCCGGAAGCGATTTCCGGTCGTGGTTCGCCTCGACGCGCGGTACCGCTCTACGCCGGAGGCGGTAGGTCAGACGCTCATCCGCACTCCTGCTGGCGGCACGGTAACGTTGTCACAACTGGCCCACGTGAGTGTCGTGGAAGGGCCAGAGGTCATCGATCACGACGCCGGGCAGCGCTACGTCGTTGTCCAGAGCAACGTGCGCTCACGAGACCTCGGCGGTTTCGTGTCCGACGTTCGCCGCGCGATAGCCGCGAAGGTGGTGTTGCCGAGCGGCTATTACGTCACCTATGGCGGCCAGTTTGAAAATCAGATGCGTGCGACTCGGCGCCTCATGCTGATCGTGCCACTTGTATTGCTGCTCATCGCGGGACTGTTGTATGCGAGCTTCGGCACCGTCCGTCATGCGTTTCTGGTGATGCTGAATGTCCCGTTCGCGTTGATTGGCGGAGTGGGGATGCTATGGCTTCGCGGCATCCACCTCAACCTCAGCGCGTCGGTCGGATTCATTGCGCTCTTTGGCGTCGCTGTACTGAACGGCGTCGTGCTGATCTCGTACATCAACCAGTTGCGTGCTGACGGTCGTAATCTGGTCGACGCGGTGCGCGAAGGAGCGACAACGCGACTTCGCCCGGTGTTGATGACTGCACTCGTGGCCAGTGTGGGGTTCATTCCAATGGCGATTTCGACGAGCAGTGGGGCCGAGGTGCAACGACCACTTGCGTCGGTGGTCATTGGTGGGCTGGTGTCTGCCACGCTGCTGACACTGCTCGTGCTGCCGACTGTCTATATGTGGATGGAGGACCGAAAGTCGAGTGAACGGTGAACGTGAACGGTGAACGGTGACGGTGACCGATGACTGACGACTGATGACCGATGACGATGACCGATGACCGGTGAAGCACGATTCACATGCGATGCCCCTCCGACATTCGCTGCGGACGGAAGCGCACGTACAGCGCGAAGCCGGTGGGGGTTCGCGAGCCGTAAAGAGCTTCCAACGAGGAAGGAACGATGTTGAGCGACGCGCGCGCACCGATGCCAGTGCGCACGTTGCCACTGCGGTCGAACTCGTAGACGTAGCCTCCGACGAGCGACGCGATCTTGAATCCACTCGCCGCGCCTGTCGGAGGGACGACGAGATCCTCGTCACTCTTCTCCACGTACTCCATCCTGCCGAACAGGCTGTGTGCGCCGCCAAGTTCGAGATTCGACTCGACGAGATAGCTTGGCACAAAGCGGTCAGCGCCAGCGTGACGGTTCGCGCCGAACGCAAACGTCGTTGCCAACTCGCCGTGCTCACCGAACGTATGTCCGTTCATGATCGACGCGTTGATCCGGTGCGTGGACGCATCAGGCTCGCGCGCTTCTGGACTTGCGAGATACGCGTACGATGCCGACGCGCTCCAGTGTGCTGACGGCGCCCAGGTGAGCCGGCCGGAATACGAGTCGAGACGCCTGCCTGCGTAATCGAAGTTGGTGCGGTTTTCATCGGGCTCGCGTCCGTTGAAAATCGAGCCTTCGAGACGTACGGAATGTGTGAAGACCCCTGCAGTGAGCACGCCGAAGGTGACGTGCGTCGCGTCCTGCCAATGATGTCCAAGGGGAGCCATCGGATCATTCATCGCCGATGGCCGGTGTGGATAGGCCACCGGGCCGACCGCTGGTTCGCCCACGGGCGCGGCGTACAGCGACACGCCGAGTCGTTTGCCAAGCGCGTGTTCGTACAACGCGGCGAGTTCCATGAAGAGGTCGTGCGGATGCTGCCGGTCGTGCAACGGTTGCCCCTGAAATGTTTCGCCCGTTTGCAGCAACAGCGGGTAACCCCGTCCGCCGACGGTCCATGGTTCAGCGCTGAGCATGGCGCGCATTTGCAGGCGGCCGTTAGTCAGTGCGCGGGTTGCCATCAACATTCCCCAGTTCACGCTCGAGAATTGTTCGTCGCCACGCCGGCTGCCCTGCTTGTCATACGTGCCGAAGGCGACGCCATGCAGCATCAGCTCCCACTCGCCGGCCATCCTGTGATAGGCGTGCATCGGCGATGCGTCGGGCAACCAGCTCGTGCCCGAACCAGTTCGCTCCATGGGGATGCCGAGTGGTCCCTCGATCATCGTCATGCCGCTCATCGCCTGGGCAGTGCTGTCCGTAGCGCCAGTCATGTCCATGCCAGGCATGCCCGCCATCGCTGGCACGGGATGCTTCGTTGTGTCCTGCTGCGCGTTTGCGTAGCTCGACGCGAGTGCGACGAGCACCACCGCGAGCACGTTACGCGTGATCATCAACTTGAATTGCATCGTGGGAATGATGGGAAGGCCTGTGACGCACGACGACGCGTGCGCATCACCCGTCCGGGCGCACAACGCGCTGGACGAGCATTCGAACACCGAGTGATCAGGAGTTCGAGCTAGGCCTTCGGGGGCGGCGGCTCTGGCGAAGACGCGAACGACGCGGGCGCGTCGTGCCGCGAGGCGTGAATGCGTGCCCCAAGGGGCTTCGCAAGAGCGACAGTAGAGTGGCTGCGTGCAGCGACGCTCACGGGTCCGCATCCCGCCACGGCGTCGCAGCAATGCGTCGCCACTGGCGTCTCACATGGCGCCGGGGGTGACGTGACGGCGGCGCTGCCGAGCGAATACGCTGCGCCGGCTGCTGGCATGGCGTGGCCACCCATCGGCATGTCATGCGTCGACGGCGCACTCATCTCGCCAGCCGCTCCATGGGTTGCGCACGCAGCGTCACCCGCCACCACCGAGAGGTGGAGCAGCGTGACGGACATGAGCAGCGCAATGACGCGGCGACGTATCATGTGGGCAGAATCTAACGACGCGGGTGAGGTGCCATGCCTACCTGCTGTGTTTGTAGAGCAGGTCGACGAGCTCGTCATACATCGGCTCCGCTTCATCGGGGCCGGCCTTGATCGCCGCCGTCGCACAATACTTCAGGTGGTTGCGCATCAACTCTCGGCCCACTGATCGCAGCGCCTCGTGCACGGACGAAATCTGCGTCATGATGTCGGCGCAGTAGCGGTCGTCCTCGACCATTTTCTGTAACCCGCGCACCTGGCCTTCGATGCGCCGAAGTCGCTTGACGTTGCGCTCCTTGGCGTCGGGATCGACGGCGACGGCCTTCCTGGAGGACGCGGAGTCCGCAGGCATTGCGCAACCGCATTCAATGAGGGGGAGGGCGGCTTTCTTCGGTTTGCTCATTGGCGGCATTACTCGGAACTCCCATTTCGTGGAAAGGGCCCTAAATCTTAAACCGCAGAGGAACGCAGAGGAGCAGAGGGCGCAGAGGAACAGCAAGGTGCAGATCCATCGACTCGCTCCGCTCGCTCAGGATGACAAAGGTTCGATTACGAAAACTGCGCCCTCCTCAATCTCAGACTATTCGTCACCACAGACACCGAACTAAACGCCATTGCCGCACTCGCGATGATGGGACTCAATAGCCACCCGAACGCCGGATACAACACACCGGCTGCCACTGGAATGCCGATCACATTGTAAATGAACGCCCAGAACAGGTTCTGCTTCATCGTATTCATCGTGCGTCTCGACAATGCAATCGCCTGAGGAACGCTCCGCAAGTCGCCACGCATGAGCACCACATCCGCCGCATCGATCGCGATGTCCGTGCCCGTGCCCATCGCGATGCCGACACTCTGCGCCATGGCGGCCGCGTCATTCACGCCATCGCCCACCATTGCGACCACGCGGCCATCCGCCTGAAGACGCTTGATCTCAGCGACCTTGCCATCCGGAAGCACGCCGGCCACCACGCGATCGATGCCTGCCTGTCGCGCGATCGCATTTGCCGTGTGTTCGTTGTCGCCGGTGAGCATCACCACCTCGAGCCCCATCGCATGCAGACGCGTAATCGCTTCGCGCGACGTCTCCTTGATTGGATCGGCAACAGCGATAACGCCCGCGAGCACGCCATCGATCGCGACATACATCGGAGTCTTCGCGGCGCCAGCCAACACTTCGGCGCGCTCGCGCAGTGGTGCGACGTCGATCGCATTGTCCGCCATGAGAAGCGCATTCCCGACGAACACGCTGCGCGCTCCAACGCTTCCCGTCGCGCCGCGGCCGCTCACCGACTGGAAGTTCTCGGGCTCCTGAAGCGCGATGCCGTGGTCGCGCGCGTAACGCACGACGCCGTCGGCAAGCGGATGCTCGCTTCGCGTCTCCAGGCTCGCCACCAGTGAAAGCAACACGTCATCGGTGATGGCGCTTCCCGTTGCGGCGACGATATCAGTGACGGTCGGACGTCCCTCGGTAACAGTGCCCGTCTTGTCCAGCGCAATCGTGGTAATGGTTCCCAGTTGCTGCAGCGCTTCTCCGCCCTTGATGAGGATGCCGAGTTCCGCGCCCTTGCCGCTCGCGACCATCACGGCAGTTGGCACGGCAAGACCCATCGCGCACGGGCAGGCGATGATGAGCACGGCCACCGCCGCCGCGAACGCGTGCACGGCGGGCGCCGTTGTACCAGCGACATGTCCTGCAACGAACCACACGACAAAAGTCGCAATCGCAATGGACATGACGACCGGGACGAACACGCCGCTGACGCGATCCGCGAGTCCCTGAATCGGCGCACGCGAACCCTGCGCGTCCCGCATGAGCCTCACGATCTGCGCCAACGTGCTGTCGGCGCCGAGTGTCGTGGCGCGATAACGGAGGGCGCCGGTTCGGTTGATCGTGCCACCGATGACGCGATTGCCAGCATGCTTTTCGACCGGCAGTGATTCGCCCGTCAACATCGATTCGTCGACGGCGCTCTCACCAGAGATGACGTCGCCATCCACTGGCAATCGTTCACCCGGCCGCACGATCACCACGTCGCCAGCCTTCACGTCGGCGATGAGGACGTCGGCTTCCTGTTCGTCGCTACCGACGACGCGCGCAGTGCGCGGTTGAAGATTGGCGAGCGCGCGCAATGCGGACGAGGTCTGCTTCTTCGCGCGCGCCTCGAACGCATTGCCCGTAAGAATGAGCGCGATGATGATGATCACCGCTTCGTAATAGACGTCCGGCGCAACGCCGCGACTGCGAAAGAAGTCTGGCGCCACCGTGACAACGAGTGAATACAGGAATGCCGCGCCCGTACCGACAGCGATAAGGGTGTTCATGTCGGCAGCGTGATGGCGAAAGGCGGCCCACGCGCGAGTATAGAAGTGGCGACCCGCCCAGCTCATGACACCGATGGTCGCGACAAGCAGCAGCACTGACACGGTGCCAGCGCTGGACATGAACGACATCGAGATAATCATCGCAATTGCGCCGACGATACCGCTCACGATGGCCTTGCGGCGGAGTTCGTCGAACTCCTCCGTCTGCGCCTTGTCGCGAGCGGCCTGTTCCTCGAACGCGGTGCGATCGGCCACCGGCAATTCGGCGCCGTAACCCGTGGCGCGAATGCTCTCGACGAGCGAGTCGGGTTGAATGGCGCTCGGGTCGTACGTCACGGTGGCGTTTGCCATCATGAGATTCACGGACGCGTCGTGCACGCCTGGTGTCTTGCTCAAGGTGCGCTGCACTCGGCTTTGGCAGGCCGCGCACGTCATGCCACTCACCGGGATGACGATCCTCTCCGAACCGGCTGCGGTGTGCGTCGTCACTCGGCAATCACTCGGCCATGCAGCATACCCATGCCGCAGGCGAATTCGTACGTGCCGGCCACTGGCGGTGTGATTTCGATGGTGGTCTTCTGCCCTTCGGGGAGAAAGCGTTTTACGCCGAAGTCGGGAAATACCACTTCTTCAGAACAGCTGGAGCTTTCCTGGCGATCGAACACGAGTCGCGCCGGTTGTCCTGCAGCCACACGTATGGTGGACGGCGTGTATCCACCGTGTACCGTGATGACGACTTCCTGCTTCCCGGACGAGCCTTTGGCAGCCACGGCCGCGTGCGCAAGTCCGCGCTCAGCGAGGAAGAAGTACCAGTTGACCCAGGCGATTGCGCCGAGTCCGGCGGCGATGACGATCCAGTCCACGGTGTCCATACGTGGATGGAAACTATATACCCCCCACCCCTATATCAAGGGGCTGACGGGTGACGGATGACGGATGACGGATGACGGATGACGGCTGACGGCCTGCTCGCTGTCGCTCGCGTGACGGATGACGGCCTGCTCGCTG
>JBDTMO010000291.1:0-6966 GCA_039934235.1 bacterium
ACGTATTCGCGCTGACGCTGCAGCCGGAGTTCTTTGCGGCGATTGGCTATCTGCGCGTCGACCGTGCGCGCTACCCGGAGAAGATCCGACGTGACTGTCTCGGCTGCGTGCGTCGGTTCGCGTGCAACGAAATCTGCTTTGCCAAGAACCTCATGCTCGAAGAGTTCGGCCGGGCTGCCTGATAGATTCAGGCCATGTGTATTTCAACGCGCCGTATTGCCGCACTCGTCGTTGCTGTGAGCACGCTCGTGTTGCCCGCGTCGCTTGTGGCGCAGTCACGCACGCCGGCAATGCCGACCGACCGTCCGAAGCTCGTCGTGTTCCTGACGGTAGACCAGATGCGTTCGGACTACGTGGACCGCTGGGCATCGCAATACACTGGCGGCCTCGCGCGACTCGGTAAGCACGGCGCGTTTTTCACGAATGGCTTTCAGGACCACGCGAATACAGAAACAGCGCCTGGCCACTCGGTCACGATGGCGGGGCGCTTTCCGCGATCCACCGGCATCGTGAGCAACGCAACTGGTGTGCTCGACCCTCAGGCGCCGCTGCTGACATCGCGCGACGCCCCCGCGTCGCCGTATCGTTTTCGCGGCTCTGTGCTCATCGACTGGATGCGCACGAGAGACCCCGCGTCGAAGGCATTGTCGGTGTCGCGAAAAGATCGCGGAGCCATTCTGCCCATGGGCCGCGCGAAGCAGAACGTGTTCTGGTACGCAACATCCAACGGCGAGTTCACGACCAGCCGCTACTATGCCGATACGTTGCCCACGTGGATCCGGCGGATCAACGCGCGACGCACGCCGCAAAAACATGCTGGGCAAACGTGGAACCTGCTGCTCCCCGCGAGCGCGTACACCGAGCCCGATAGCGAGCCGCAGGAGAATGCGGGCAAGGACTTCACATTCCCGCACGTCCTTCCCGCCGACACCGCGCGTGCAGCGAGTGAACTGACGTCCACGCCATGGATGGATGAGTTCACACTCGCCACAGCGCTCGAAGGGCTCCAGGCGCTTTCCATTGGCACCGGCCCATCGACGGACATTCTTGCGGTGTCGCTGTCCGCAACGGATTACGTCGGCCATCGCTACGGCCCGGACTCACGCGAACAGCACGACAACATCCTGCGGCTCGACCGCGCACTCGGCGCATTCATCGACTCGTTGTTCAAGCTTCGCGATTCGAGCACGATTGTTTTTGCGCTCACGGCCGATCATGGCGTGACGCCGTTTCCGGAACTCGTCGCGCGTCGCACGGGCCGGCCGGGTCCGCCGCGCTACGATGTGAAGCCCGCCGTCGCAGCGCTGCGCGCGGATCTTCGTACGGCGGGCGTGGACACCACTGCGATCGCGCTCGACGGCGCTGCCGTGTACGTGAACCGGCATGCGTTCGTGAACACGAAGGGCAATGCTGATGCAATTCTCGCGCGATTTGCCGCGAAGCTGCGCGCGACGCCAGGCATCGCGCGCGCGGACCTCGTCCGTGACCTGGCCAGGAAAGACACGACGCGCGACGCGGTCGCACGCCGGTGGATCCACATGCTTCCGCGCGACGTGCCCATCGAGCTCGTGTTTACGCCAGTGGAAGGCGCGTACCCCAGGGACGCGACGATCGCTGAACATGGTGTTCCCTACGATAATGACGCGCACGTCCCGGTGATTTTCTACGGGCCATGGTTCAAGGCTGGGCGGTATACCGAACGCGCGCTCGTCGCCGACATGGCACCGACGCTTGCACGCGTTGTCGGCGTGCCGCCCACCGAGCATCTCGACGGCCGCGTCCTCGATAAGGCCATCGTGGCGCGCGTGCGCCCATAGCGCGATGTCCGACCGCCGCATCAAGGGATTCTCCGGCCTGCAGCAAGCGTTCGACGAAGTGCGCTTCGGTGCGTCGCGAACGCTCAACCTTCGCGCGTCGCTTCCAACGGGCAGCGAAGCAGCGCAGCGGGTGGAGAATTGGTTGCGGCAACATCAGGCGCTCAAGTCCGCCGAGGTGTTGGTCATCACAGGACGCGGCAACAACAGCGAGGGAGGTGTTCCCGTCGTGCGAGAGGCCAGCATTCGCGTCTTTCACGAGCTGCGCCGCAAGGGAGTCATCACGGAGTTCGTCGAGCACACGCCCGGATCGTTCGTCGTCGCGCTCGCGCCACTGTCCGCGATGCTCGAGGCTGGCAAACGTCGGCGTGAGCAGACACCGCTCCCGCCCGTTGCCTCCCCGCCCACCCTCGCGATGCTCAGCGAGGACACACGACAACTCCTGCGCGTACTCGCGGAGCGTTCGCTCGATGCGTTGGGCATGCGTGAGCGCGGGCCATTTCTCGAGGGTGAGATGCTCCGGCTGTTCGGAGCGCTCGCCGCAACGATTGCACCGGGCGAAGATCGTGAACAGGGACTGCGCCGAGCAATCACTGCCGCAATGAGTGACTACGACTGAAATGGATCAATACATCCAGTTCGCGCTCGTCACCTTTGCGTCAGTGCTCTTCATCGTTGATCCAATTGCCGTCGTGCCGACGTATCTCGTCATCACGCAGGGGCAGACCGGAGCGCAACGACGAGTGACGGCGCGCAACGCGTGCCTCGCCGCTGCTGTCATTCTCGTGGTGTTTGCCGCTGCGGGAAGTCGCATCTTCGGGCTGTTCGGCATCACCATGCCCGCGTTCCGCATTGCGGGCGGCCTGATCCTCTGGCTGGTGGCGATGGACATGCTGCATGGCAATCGCTCCACGCAGGAAGGTGCCGCCGAGATCATGGAGGGGCAGGCAAAGGAGGACGTGGCGGTTACTCCGCTTGCGATGCCAATGCTTGCTGGGCCAGGCGCAATCTCCACCGTCATGGTCCTCTCGGGTCAGGCACGCGACACCGGACAGACCATCATCGTCTACGCGTCGATCGCGATCACGTTGCTGATCTCGTGGGTAACGCTGCGGCTGGCCGAACGCCTCGTGAAGCGCATTGGCAAGACCGGCATTCGGGTCATGACGCGCATCATGGGTCTCCTCCTCGCGGCGATCGCCGTGCAGTTCGTGATCACTGGTGTTCGCGACGCGATGGTGAAATAGTTTTATTGCAGCGTGTCGTTGCACAACGCCTTCCTCCACACTCCCGGCCTGAACATGTCGCACGCTCTTCACGTCGTTCGCGCTACCCGCGCGACGATTGCGCTGTCCCTGCTCGCGGTCTTTCCTATTGGCGCACAGAGCGCACTTCCCGGTTACGCAGCCGGAACGGCAGCCGCCGAACGCACGCTCGAGGCGCAGACAATCGCACGCCCTGATGCGGCGCGCGCACGTGCGCACTCAAAGGCGTTGTCCATCGAAACGCACGTCGCGGGGACGCCTGCGCAGGCACGCACTCGCGATTACGTGGTCGCCCAGATGAAGGCGATGGGGCTCGAGACGGAAGTGCGTCAATACGACGTCTTCATTCCGCACCCAACGTCAGTACAACTCTGGCGCACATCACCGCGCCCGAAAGCGCTCTCGCTTGCCGAGCCGCCTGTTAGCGGCGATCCCGCGTCGAAGCTGGCGCAATACCTCACCGTCAATGGGCATAGCGGCGCTGGTGACGTAAAGGGCGACGTCATCTACGTGAACTATGGCTTGATCGAGGACTACGCTCGCCTCGACTCACTGGGGATCTCGGTCAAGGGACGAATTGCCATTGCCCGCTACGGCCGATCGTTTCGCGGCATCAAGGCACGAGAAGCGGAAAAGAATGGCGCAACCGCATTGCTCATTTACAGCGATCCGCAGCAGGACGGCTACGTCAACGGCGACGTGTACCCGAAGGGCCCGATGCGCAACAAGGACGGTGTGCAGCGCGGGAGCGTCTACAACGGCGCAGGAGATCCGGCCACGCCCGGATATGCAGCCGTGGCCGGAGCGGCGCGCCTCACCGAAGCGCAAATGACCATTCCACACATTCCGGTGATCCCCATTTCGTATGGAAACGCAAGTGAGTTGCTCGACGGCCTGGGGGGACGAGAGGTCCCGCAGGATTGGCAGGGTGGCTTGCCATTTCGATATCACGTCGGGCCCGGACCGGTTACCGCGCGCGTGAAGGTCGTCGATGATCGCAAGACGCACGGCACGAAGCCCATTTTCGACACCTTCGGCATCGTCCGCGGCAGCGAGTTTCCGGATGAGATCGTGATGGTAGGTGGACATCGCGATGGGTGGGGACCTGGCGCTGCGGACAACGTGAGCGGCACGGTGAGTGTGCTCGAGGCCGCGCGCGCAGTGGCCGATGCGATCAAGGCAGGACATCGTCCCAAGCGCACCATCGTGTTTGCGACGTGGGACGCGGAAGAGTGGGGCTTGATGGGGTCGTCAGAATACGTGGAGGACGACTCGCTTCGCCTCATGCGCGGTGGCGTGGCGTATCTCAACCAGGACGTCGCGGCTCAGGGTGTTCGCTTCGGCGGCGGCGGATCGCCGTCGCTGCGTGCAACGCTGCGTGATGTCGCTCGTGCCGTACCAGATCCCAGCGGTAAGGGCAGCGTGTATGCGGAGTGGCGGCGGGCCGCCGCGGTGGCCGATACCGCTGAGCCGGCAATGGGCGACCCAGGTGGCGGCTCCGACTTCGCGGGCTTTTACAACCACCTCGGTATTCCGATTGCCGAGTGGGGCTTTGGTGGAGCGGGCGGCGTGTACCACTCGCAGTACGATGACTTCACGTGGATGTCCAAGTTCGGCGATTCGACGTACGCGTATCACGCTGCCGCCGCACGCATCGGCGCAGCGATGCTGCTTCGCCTCGCGAACGCAGACATCCTCCCTTACGACTACGTGGAATTTGCGCGGACGATGAAGCGCTATCTGCCCACGATGGATCGCGCATTGAGTGCCAAGAAGTGGAATGAAAACACCACCGCACTTCGTGATGCGATTGGTCGCATGGAACAGGAAGCACTCGCATTCTCGAGCGCACGTGATGCGGCACTTGCCACAGCCACTCCGTCGCGCGAACAGCGTCTGGCCGTAAACACGTCCTTGCTCCAGGTCGAACGCGCGCTCGCCCGGCCGCAGGGCCTTCGCACTCGTCCATGGTATCGCAACCTCATCTATGTCGCGGATGAGGATAACGGATATGCGAACATGGTATTTCCATCAGTGAATGAAGCCATTCGGGCAAACGATCAGGGGCTTGCCGCAAGCGAGCTCACCGATCTTGCTCACCGCTTCGATCTCGCAACGCGGGCGCTCGCGAGCGCCCGCGCAGCTCTGCGTTAACACAGGCGGGTCGTAATCGCAGGTATTTCATCGTGTTACCTGCGTCACAAAACTTGTCGCGCCGACAATCCGGCCCATGTATTGCGTCGCCGAAATCGTGAATGCACGATGGAACCGGTGGAGCGATATGCGGATGCAGGTAACGACCGGGCTGGAGATTAGCCGTCTCTTGAATGACGAGCGCCTCGTACTGACGGAGTATGCGGCGCGCGCATCATGGCCGACGGGGTTTCAGATTTACGAGCGCGGCACCGCTGCTGACGGAGTCTTTGTGGTGCTGCGTGGCCGCGTGGTGCTCCGCAGCAGAGTGAGGGCTGGCCGTGGTTTTGTGCCGTGGGTGGCCACGCCCGGAGAGACTTTTGGCGCAGAAGGCCTGTCGCCACATGCGCTGTACGCCACAGACGCACGCGCTGATGACGAAACGGAAACGCTGTTCCTGAGCACGGCCAAGCTGCGTGCGTTCGTGCGCGAGCAGCCATCACACGCGCTCGCGCTCATCGGCCAGGTCATGGCAGAGCGAACCGTGCTTCTCGACAAGCTGCGCGAGCTCACCACACTCTCTGTCGAACAGCGTCTCGTTGCCGCGCTGCAACGCATGGCGTCTGACGAAGGATTCCTTGATCGCGATGGCCGAGTCGAGCTCTGCACGTCGCGCTACCGGCTGCTGTGCGAGCTGGTGGGCGCAACCCGCGAGTCCGTCTCACTCGTGCTTGGGCGTCTCACGGGTGAAGGACTCGTCGAGCGAGCAGGAAACACCTTGTTCATCGCCCCGACCTCACGGTTGTTCGAACGATTGAACGGCGGCGGCGATGGGGCGATCATGGTCCAGGCACTCGCGGACACCAGTCCCGTCTCGACGTTACCAGCCTGATCTCGGCACGCGTGGGCTTATATTCTCGTCCCACGCCTACGAGACCGGATGTCGCCTCAGGAAAACCCAGCCCTCTCTGCTGACGAGCTTCAGCGCTACCATCGCCACCTGATCCTGCCCAATGTTGGTGCAGAGGGTCAGGAACGGCTCAAGGCGGCGCGTGTGCTACTTGTTGGTGCGGGCGGCCTGGGATCTCCGGCAGCACTCTACCTCGCCGCGGCAGGTATAGGCCACCTCGGCTTGATCGACGCAGACTTGGTCGAGCTCAGCAACCTGCAGCGTCAGGTATTGCATGGGACGCGAGACGTCGGACGTCCAAAGGTCGCGTCGGCCGAAGAACGATTGCGCGATCTCAACCCCCATGTCGAGATCGCCGCGATTCACGCTCGCCTCACAAGCGCGAACGCCCTGACGATCCTGCGCGACTACGACATCATCGTCGATGGATCAGACAACTTCCAGACACGCTACCTCATCAACGACGCCTGCGTGCTACTCGGCAAGGTGAACGTGTACGGAAGTGTCAGCCGCTTTGACGGGCAAGTTTCGGTGTTCGGCGCTCAAGGCGGGCCGTGCTACCGGTGTCTTTTCAAGGAGCCTCCACCTCCGGGACTCATCCCAAACTGCGAAGAAGGTGGCGTATTCGGCGTGCTGCCCGGGATGATCGGCGTTATCCAGGCAACCGAAACGATCAAGCTCATCACCGGCGCCGGCGATTCGCTCGCTGGCCGGTTGCTCATGGTGGATGCGCTTCGCATGCGATTCCGCACCATCGAAATTGCGCGCGATCCCGAATGTCCCGCGTGCGGTACGCGTGAGATTACGACGCTCATGGACTACGATGCCTTCTGCGGCGTCGAGT
>JBDTMO010000292.1:0-6957 GCA_039934235.1 bacterium
CCTCGACCGCGGCGAGATGATAATCGCGGGAATTCGCGTTCCGGGGCCTAACAAGTCGCCCTTGGGTGGCGCCACGTGATCCCACGCTCCCCCGAATTCGTCATAGGTCACGATGATGACCATGTTCTTCCACTGCGGGCCGGCTCGCAGCTTTGCCACGACGTCGGCAATACGCGCGTCGCCATCAGCAAGGTTCGCGTAGCCCTCGTGCTGGTTGTACGCACCTTCCGGTTTGTAAAACGCCACCGACGGCAGCGACCCGTTCGCGGCGTCTGCCAACAGCGCATCGTAGTCCTTCAGGTGTGCCGCGCGCTCGGCGGCGTGCGCGACGGGGTCCAGCGTCGCGTAATAGTTGAACGGCTGGTGATGCGCCTGGAAGTCGACGTTGTCACTCGTCGCAACGCCATTCGTACTCGCCTTGTAGATCACGGTCCGCGCCGGACCATCCCGCGGCCCGTCGGCGACGGCGACGTTCCACGAGCCGGCATACCACGCCCACGAAACATTCTTCGCGGTGAGCCGATCGCCGATCATCGGCTCGGTCTGCGCGGGCAACGTGGTCGGTGACGCCGGATCGGCAAGCAGAGAGTTGCTACCCGCCGCCTTGCTCGGCGAATTGCCGCTCGGCTGATACGCCGGTTGCATGGTGTTGATCGCGTAGAACTTGCCGTCGCCGAAATAATTGGCCGGTGTCAGGTTGCCGCTGTTGGCGAATACCGGCCGACCGTCGAGCGCCGATGCGGGGCTGTTCGCGGCCGCGGTGAGCACGGGGAGATACTTTCCCGACGCATCCTTCTTCAGTTCCGTAATGCTCGATCGGGCCGGTGAAGCCGCAGCGTTGGGATACTCGGGCGCGCACGCGCAAATCAGGTATTGGTGATTGAGAAACGAACCGCCGAATGCGCCCTGAAAGAAATTGTCGGCGAGCACGAACTCCTGCGCGAGCCGGAACATCGCCGAGCTCGAATAGTCGTAGTGGCCCATCGTCAGACCACCAGCGTCGGCCCATGCCGCGAAGCCGTCGTTCTTTCCGTCACCGATCTGCATCTGGTTCTCGTAGAATCGATGCCAGAGATCACGCGTAACGGAGGACGTCGACAATGTGACATTCGCGCTTGGCTTGAACGCCGTCTCGATCGCGAACGGCGCGTTGGGCAGGCCGGCGCTCTGCGCCTGTGTGACGACAGGCATCGTTCCCCGTTGCGTCACGCCCGTCCATGTGGGGGGCAGCGTCGGCAGGACAGTCACGCCGTCGCGATCCTTTTGCGCCACGTACGCCGATGTCGGCTTGCCGTCAGAACCGAGCACGACGCGCAGGCCATTCGCGCCTGGAAATTTGCCGAATAAATTATCGAACGACCGATTCTCCGCGTAGATCACGACGATCGTCTTCACGTTCTGCTGCAACGCTGCGAGTGGAACGGGCGCTGTACTCGCCGGTCGAGTGGATTGGCACGAGGCAAGCGCGAGCGTCGACACAAGCGCCGTCACAAGCAGAAAGCAGTTCGAAGTCCGCGTCAAGGCAGGCATCCTCGGCAAATGGTTGGCGCTTGGCGACTCAAAACAATACACGATGGCTGGCAATCGCGAATTCCGCGTCGGCGGCCGCTGCCGTCTCGTTAGGGTCGCGCCTGCTCGCCGTCGCGCTGATTGCGTGCCACGCCGCACCGACAAGGTCAGCAACTGGCAGACCGCCGAGCGCGCAGGCACTGATGACGCTCGGCCGCGCGATCTTTTTTGACACCACGCTGTCTGCGTCGGGGCGAACGGCATGTGCGTCTTGCCACGATCCACGACATGCCTGGGGACCGCCTAACGCGCGGCCGGTGCAGCTCGCCGGACCCTCGGGAATCGCCGCGGGCCTTCGCGCTGTGCCGTCGCTTACATACGCGCAGGATACGCCGCCGTTCAGTGAACATTTTCGTGACGCCGACGGCAATGACAGCGCCGATCAGGGTCCTACAGGCGGACGCACGTGGGACGGACGTGCGTCATCCGCGCACGAGCAGGCCGAACTCCCGCTGCTGTCACCGTTCGAGATGGCGAACGGCAATCGAGGCGCAGTGCTCGCGCGTCTGCGCGCGTCGTCGGCAGCGCCGGCGTTTCGCGCGGCCTTCGGCGCCGGCGTCTTTGACGACTCCATCGCTGCGTGGAAGGGATTGCTCCTGTCGCTCGAGGTCTTTCAGGAGAGCCAGGATGATTTCTATCCGTACTCGAGCAAATACGACGCGGTCCTGCGTGGCCAGGCGGTGCTGAACGCACGTGAACGACACGGCCTCGAGTTGTTCAACGACTTGAAGAAAGGCAATTGTGCGCAGTGCCATCCGAGCGCAATGGTGCGCGGCGCATTCCCCCAGTTCACCGATCGCGGCTTCATTGCGCTCGGCGTGCCGCGCAACGCGAAAATTCCGGCGAACGCGAACGCGAGTTATTTCGACCTCGGCTTGTGCGGCCCACTGCGCGGCGATCTCGCGACGCACGGAGAATACTGCGGCCTGTTCAAGACTCCGTCGCTGCGCAACGTATCGCGCCGTTCAGTCTTCTTTCACAACGGCGCGTTTACGCGTCTCGAAGATGTGTTGCGCTTTTACGCCCAGCGCGATGTCCGGCCGGAGCGGTTCTACTCGCTCGATAGCGCCGGCCGGGTGAACAAATTCGATGACGTGCCGCGGGCGTACTGGCCAAACGTGACGGTCGATCCACCGTTCGAGCGACACCGCGGAGACGACCCCGCATTCAGCGACGCCGAGGCAGACGATATCATCGCGTTTCTGCGCACGCTCGACGATGGCTATCTGCCAGCGCAGACAGGCAGCGCACGACCGTCAGCGCCTCGGTGACCAGCGCTCGCTATCTACCGCGACCAGTTCTGCCAGTCTTGGAGCGGTCGCGCCGCGCGCGTTCGTCATCGAACAGCATCCCGGCCGGTTCCTCGGCCAGCCCCATTGCGGCCGCCAACAGCGTCAGTCCCTCGGCGAGCGGAGCGAGTTGTAGGTCCGGCAGTGTGCGTAGCGCTTTCACGAGCAGGGCAGTCGGGGGCTCGGGCGACCGAGCGAGCACGTCTCGTCCCGCAGCGGTAAGTGCAATCGCTGCACGGCGGCGGTCTGTGCTCGCGGTACCGCGAACGACCAACCGCACCTCGAGCAGGCGATCGACGACGGCGGCCACGGATGAGCGATCCGTCATGGTGCGGACCGCGAGGTCCGACAGGGAAGCTTCCTCGCCGTCGTCGAGCGCCTGCAGCACGAATAGCTGGGCCGCACTGAGCCCGGCGACCGTTTGCGTCTGACGCGCCGCCAGGCGCAAGGCGCGGAGTATCCGTCGAATCGCGTCGACCGACGCCGCTACCGCAAGTGTCGCTGAGCTGCGCTGGGCCGAAGCGGAGCGGGTCGTGCGAGGCATGGGTTTGGCCGGGAGATCTTCGACTAGGATGCGGGCGCCCGATTGGTATTGCTGCGACTCGATCGCTCGGTAGGGCTCCGCCTTAGGTATTCGATCGTGCTACATTACGGGGGCTCCCCCGTAATATGCAAGTCAGTCGACGTGGTTCACACACACATCTCCATGCGCGCTCGAGCAGGAACGGATGGCCCCGATATGACCGACGACCTGGCACCGCAGGCTGTGGTGCGCTCGGCCTGGGTGCTCCGCATCACCGAACTGGTGGAAGACTTGAGGCGCCGAGAGGACCGGCTCGCGCTACTTCTCAGTCTGGTCATTGGTGCGCTGGTCGGACTGGTGGTCGTTGCATTCATCCTGCTCACCGGCCGACTCGCCGCTCAGATGTACCCTGCTGGCGGGGCAGGATGGCGCCGCGTCCTCGTGCCCACCCTCGGCTCGCTCGTCACAGGCATCCTCCTCGTCCGCTTCTTCCCTGATGCGCGCGGCAGCGGCATTCCGCAAACCCGTGCGGCAATCTTCATTCACGACGGCCGGATCACGCTTCGGACTGTCGTGGGGAAGTTCGTGTGTTGTGCCACCTCGCTCGCGAGCGGGATCGCGCTTGGTCGAGAGGGGCCCTCCGTGCACATCGGATCGGGGATCGCGTCCGTGATGGCGCGCCGGCTGGGCCTGAGCGTCGCGCAGGTGCGGTGGCTCATTCCCGTCGGTGCGTCGGCCGCACTCGCGGCGGCATTCAACACGCCGATCGCCGCTGTGCTGTTCTCCCTCGAGGAGATCATGGGCGATCTGCACGCGCCAATCCTCGGCTCGGTGGTACTCAGCTCGACGACATCGTGGATGGTGCTGCACCTGGTGCTCGGCGACGAGCCGCTGTTCCATGTCGGCGGTTACCACCTGGTGAGTCAGGTGGAGTTGCTTGTCTATGTTGTCCTCGGCCTTGTGGGCGGGCTCGGCTCCGTCGGGTTCGTGAAGTTGCTCCTGTGGCTGCGCGCACAGTTCTACCGGCTCCCCAAAGGCACGCTGTGGGTGCAGCCGATGGTCGGCGGACTTGCAGTCGGGCTGATCGGCCTCGCCGTACCGCAGGTGCTCGGCGTGGGGTACGATCAGGTGGACCGAGTGCTCAGCGGCGACGTGGTCCTTACGACCGTGGTGACGCTCGTCGGGCTCAAGATGATCGCGACGGCGCTCTGCTATGCGTCGGGGAACGCGGGTGGCATCTTCGGTCCGAGCATGTTCATCGGTGCGATGATGGGTGCCGCGGTGGGGTACGTCGCGCATCACGCGCTACCCACCGTCACCGCTGGCGCCGGTGCATATGCACTCGTGGGGATGGGCACGGCGTTCGCGGGGATCATCCGGACACCGCTCACTTCGGTGATCATGATCTTCGAGGTGACTCGCGACTATACGATCATCGTGCCGCTGATGATCTCGAACCTGATCGCCTTCTACATCTCGCAGAAGTTCCAACCGCAGCCCATCTACGAGGCGCTCGCGCATCAGGACGGACTGCATCTGCCCACCGGTGCGTTCCGTCCCCAGTCGCTCAGGCTGCAGGTGAGCGCAGCAATTCGCGAAGCGCCAGAGCCGCTGCAGGCAGACCTGCCCCTCACGAGTGCGCTGGAACAGATCGAGGATCGTGCGCTCGAGGCATGGCCGGTGGAGGATGCCGACGGCTTCCTCGGCATGGTGCGTAAGACCGATCTCGCCGCGGCGGTCGCTTCCGGACGCGGAGAGACGACGCTTGGCGAGCTGCTCGCGTATTCGGAAACGCACGCCTCAGGCGGCTCGCACGGGGTCGCGCACGTCCACGTGGATCAGTCGCTCGGGCAGGCACTCGCGCGCATGGGCGACTCGCGGCACACGGTCCTTCCCGTCGTGAGCCGCGCCAACGTTCGTCTGCTGCTTGGCATCGTCACACTTCCCGATGTCCTCAGGGCGTACGGCGTCCAAAGTCCGAAGCAGCGGACGAGCGCGGAGCGCTCCGCGCATGACTGATCCGATTCGGACCGCGACGGCGCCACCGCCAACGGCGAGCGTGCCGGAGTTCATCGCGACATTTGTGGTAATTCTCGTCTCGATCGGCGTGCTCCTCGTTGTTGACGGATGGCTGGCCCGGATCGACCGGAACGAATCACGGGGGCACGCCGCAAGTCTCTTTGCTGACGGACGCAGCCTGTTGGCGACGCATCGCGCGCACGAGGCGAGCGAACGGTTCGCGTCCGCAGTCGCCATCGACCGGACGAACACGGCGTATGAGCTGGGCCTCGCCGAGGCAATGCTCGCTGACGGCCGTGCAGCGGAAGCGGAAACGACGCTGGAGTCCGTGCTGGATCGCGCGCAGACGGATGGCGCAGCGAACCTCATGATGGCCCGCGTTCTCGTGACGCTAGGCCGCACTGGCGAGGCAAAGTCGTTTTTCCACCGCGCAATCTATGGCGGATGGAGTGATGATAGCCTTGGCCAGCGCGCACACAGTCGCTTCGAGTTGATTGCATTGCTCGCGCGACAAGGAGCTCGCCAGGAGTTGCTCGCCGAGCTGTTGACCATTCAGGATGTCCCGCCGGATAGCCTCGAATTGCGACGCCGGCTCGGACACCTCTTCATCGAGGCTGGATCGCCAGCGCATGGCGCGGAACTCCTCAGGACCGTGCTCCAGCGCTTCCCCGACGACGCAGACGCGTATGCAGGAATGGGCGACGCCGCACTCGCCATGGGCAAGCTGAGGACCGCTCGTGCAGATCTGGCCGCTGCCGTCCGTTTACGCCCCGACGATACGACTCTCGTTCAACAGCTGAGTGTAGCGGATACGGCCTTGGCCCTGGATCCGCTCCAGCGCGGAATCGGGGTTCGCTCGCGAGAACAACGTAGTCGAGCGGTATTGGCGCTCACGCTGCAGGCCCACGACCGTTGTGCACCGCCCGGTGCTGTTCGCAGTACCCTCACCGATTCGGCGCGAAAGTATCTGGCGACCGATGCCCGGACTCGCGTTGAGAGAGACGATAGTGATGCCGCGCTCGTCCTTGCGACGGACCTGTGGGAATCCCGCGGAACAGGCTGTGGAACGAAGCGTTCGGTGACCGACAAGGCGCTCGCCCTCATCATGGCAAAGCTGCCAACGTAGCGTTGGCGGCGTCGCTACGTGTCTCAGTGCGCGCGTGATCGCGCCATCTCTAAGGCCGCGGTGTCCGCTTCGCTAATCGAGAGCGCCGCGTTCCGCTCTCTGCGGCTACGAGTGCTGGGTTGTAGGCAAGCCCTCACCCGAAGATCGACGCCACCTCAATTACCAGGGACTCACGCGCGCCCACTGACGACCATGTGAGCCGCTCAGTTGCGAGTTGATCGGCTTCGCCTGGCCTCACGACGCGAATATTCTTCACTTTGGGATCGACAACCCAGTACTCAGGCACGCCGGCATCAAGGTAGAGCTCGCGCTTAGGGCCAAGGTCGCGGCGTCTCGTGGAGTCAGAGATCACCTCGACAACGAGACTCGGCGTCAGAGCCTCGTCCCAGTCGAAGCTGCCAGCGGGATGGAGGCGCCGGACCATCAAGTCC